>JBCDGX010000530.1:0-4697 GCA_038750805.1 Myxococcota bacterium | reverse complement strand
CTCGCGGGCGCCTTCGCGGCGGCCATCGTGGCCCTCGGCCCGCGCGGGCGCTCCCCGGAGCTGAGCGCCGCGGCCGTGGCCACGGCGGCGGTGTTCTACGCCTGGCCCTCGCTCCGCGGCGCGACGCTCGACCACGGCGCCGGCCTCCTCGGCACCGCGGCGCTGGCCGGCGCGGCCTGGCTGGCAAGCCGTGACGCCGCTCCCGGCCTGCCCGCGTGGCGCCCGCGGCTCGGCCTCTTCGCGCTGGCGTTTGTGGGCGCCGCGTCCCTCGAGGCGCCCTACGCGCCCCTCGCGCTCGCGCCCCTCGTGCTCCCGGAGCGTCGCCGGGACGCGATGGTGCTCGTGCTGGCCGGCGCGCTCGCCGCGCTCGTGAGCCTCGCCTGGCTCGGGCGCCCCCTCGCGACGGTGAACGACATGGTGCTCGTCACCCTCGACACGCCGGACCGCGTCGCCGTCCCCTGGATCGCCCCGCCGGCCACGGCCCTCGCGCTCGCCCTCGTGGGGCTCCCGGGGCTGGTTCTGGCGCTCCGCGGCCCCGAGCGACGCCGCGCCGCGGCGGCCCTCCTCCTCGGTGCCCTCGGCGCCTACGCGAGCCCCGAGCTCCTCGCCGCCGTCGGCGCGGCGGGTCTGCCGCTCACGGCGCACGCCCTGGCCACGGCCCTCGAAGGCCGCGGACGCGGACGCGCCCTCGCCTTCGCCGCGGCGCTGCTCATGCTCTTCGCCGGCGCCGGCTGGCGTAGCGCAGCCGCCTCCGCGCCGCTCCGCTTGGCCAGCCCCGAGGGCGTCCGCCGGGCCCTCGTGCACCACGGCAACCGTCCCTGCGACTTCCTGGTCTGGGAGCACACGAACTGGGAGTGCGCCGGCGTCGACCGGAACGTCGAGCTCCAGGCCGGCCTCGCGAGCGACGCTCCCCATCGCTACGGCGGCGAGCCCTTGCGTCTCTTCCATCTCGCCACGGCGAGCGGGCGCGCGCGCTCGGTGAGCTGGGAGCACGTGCGCCTCCCCGCGACGCTCCCGGTCCGCCTCGCCACGCCGGACCACGCGAAGGCGGGCGGCCAGCTCCGCCTGCTCGTCGACGGGGAGATCGTCGCTACCCGGGACCTCGGGGAGCCCGTCGACGAGACCTGGAGCGTCGACCTCGGTGAAGCGCGCGACGACGCGACGCTCGGCTTCGTGCTCCAAGGCCCGGGTGTGGCCATCGGCCTCGACGCGGAGCTTCCGCGATGAGCGGGGCCCCGGCGGCGCGCGCGCTGGTCGCGGCGCTCGGGGCCTTCGCCTTCGTCCAGGCCGGGCGCCTCCGGCTCAGCTACGCCGACACCTGGGACTACTGGAACGACGCCCGGGCGCTCCTCGGGGAGCCCGGCGTGAGCTTCTACCGGGTGCACGCGCCGCTCGAGGGGGCGCTGCTCACGCCGCTGGTCGCGACCATCGACCGGGACGGGCTGGGGCCGTGGGTCGGTCCCCATCTCCTCCACGCCGCCCTCGCCACGCTGACGCTCCTCGCCGTCTACGCCTGGCTGAGGCCCCTCGTCGGCAGCCGTGCCGCCGCCCTCGGCCTGCTGGTCTTCGCCGCCACGCGCCTCTTCGTGCGCTACGCGCCCCACGCGCTCGTCGACGTGCCCGCAGCGGGCTGGGTCGCAGCGACCTTCGCGGCCTGGGACCGGGCCGAGACCGCCCGGCGTCCGAGAGCGCAGCTCGGCTGGGCCCTCGCCACCGGCGCCGCCCTGGCCGCGGGCATGCTTCACAAATACACGCTCCTCGCCCTCCCGGGCGCCCTCGGCGCGGCGGGGCTCGTGCGGCTGGTACTCGAGCCGGACCGGCGCGCGCGGCTCCTCCGCGGGCTCGTGGCGGGCGGGTCGGCGATCGCGCTCTTCGCACTCGGCTTCGGCGCGACCTTCTTGCGCGTCGAGGGCGCGGTCAGCCTGGCGACCTTCGAGAGCGTGCTCGACCAGGCGCGGCACATGGTCGAGGCCTGGGGGGTCGAGGCGCCGGACGATTACCTCTCCATGGCCCTCGTGGTGGCGAGCCCGCTCGCCTACATGCTGGCCGCGCTCGGGCTCTTGGCGGCGCTCCGCGGCGGCCCGCGGGTGCGTCGGGCCCTCCCGGGGCTGCTCTGGCTCCCGCTCCTCGGCGGGCTGATCGCCTTCCGTGTCGAGCACAACGAGGCGCGCTACCTCCTGCCGCTCTTCCCGAGCGTCGCGCTCGCGGCGGCCCTCGGGGCGCGCTCGCTCGCGCCGCTGCTTCGGCGCATCCCCCGGCCGCGCCGGGCCCGGGCCCGCGCCTTCGCCTGGGGCGCGACGCTCCTGCTCCTGGTGCTCCCGGCGGCCGACCAGGTGCGCCGCGACCTCCACCCGGCCTTCGCCCGGCCGACGCAGCCGGCGCTGGTCGAGGTGCTCCGCCAGGCGCTCCTCCCAGACAGCAGCCTCGGCTGGCACGGACATCCGCTGCCCCTCGTGACGACGACGGAACCGGCGAACCCGCTGATCCCCGAGGACGAGTTCTTCGACACCGTGCACATCGCGCACCCCCTGCTCCGCGCCATGACGGGCCGGGACGTGGACGGCCGCTGGGGGCGCCCCGATCCCGTGCGGCGCCTGCTTCGGGTCGTGCGCTCTGACGTCGACCTGATCCTCCGCGGCCCCACGGGCTCGATCTACGCGCCGGTGCTCGCCGCCGGCGTGGACGCGCCGCCCCATCTCGAGCTCTGGCTCCGCAACCGCTGGCGCTTCGCCGGGCCCGGGACGCACGGCGGGCTCCAGCTCGACGAGGACGGCTGGCTCCGCGCCGTGGACCCGAGTCCGGGCCTCTTCGGGCCCCGAGTGCGCGCGGCCGGAGGCGAGCGCGAGGACGTGGCGCTGCGCATCGGCGGCGACCCGGTCTCGCCCCGCCGGCGCCACCACGTGGGGCGAGCGCTCGAGGAGGCCGGGCCCGACGGGCTGCTCGTCGAGCGCGTCGAGCGCCTCCGCCTCCCGATCCTCTGGGAGTGAGCTGGCAGGCCTTCGCCTTTGCAGCGGCGCCGCGCACGTGCTTCAAGACAGGCCGCATGCGGCTCTCGGTGGTGATCCCCTGCTACGACGAAGCGGGGACCGTGGCGACCGTCGTCGACCGGGTTCGCACGGTCGACCTCGGCGACGTCGAGCTCGAAATCGTGTTGGTGGACGACGGCTCGACCGACGGCACCGGCGAGGTCCTACGGGAGCTCGAGGCGCGCTACCCGGAGGTCCGGGCCTTCGCTCAGCCCGAGAATCGCGGCAAGGGCGCGGCCCTGGCCCGGGGCTTCGCCGAGGCGACGGGGGACTTCCTGCTCGTCCAGGACGGGGACCTCGAGTACTCGCCCGCCGACTACCCGAAGCTCCTCGAGCCCCTGCTCCGCGGCGAGGCCGACGTGGTCTACGGGTCGCGCTACCTCGACCGGCCCTGGGAGAAGGCGCGGGCCTGGCATCGCGCGGGCAATCAGGCGCTCACGGGCTACTCGAACCTGCTCAGCCGGCTCCGGCTGACCGACCTCCACACCTGCTACAAGCTCTTCAAGCGCGAGGTCTTCGACCAGGTGGCCCTCGAGGAGGAGCGCTTCGGCTTCTGCCCGGAGATCACGGCCAAGGTCGCCCGCGCCGGCTACCGCGTCGTCGAGGTGCCCGTCAGCTACGAGGGCCGCGGCTGGGACGAGGGCAAGAAGATCGGCTGGAAGGACGGCGTGCGCGCCGTCTGGTGCATCACCAAGTACAACCTCCGGCCCTGAGCTCGGAACGCGACAGCGCTCGGCCGCGCGCCCGACGTGCACCACGAGCGCCACGTCCGCCGTGACGCTGCCCCACGCGCCGAGGAGCGCGAGGGCGAAGACGAGGCCGCGGGCGTCCGAGTCGGCGGGCACGGCGTGGGGGTGGCGGTAGGGCATGGCGGCGCGGCGCACGCTTCGTGCGCCTCGCCCCTACGACGTACGCGGCCCCGAGATTTCGACAGCCGAGCCGCACTTAGTACATCGCGACGAGCGCGAGCGCGTGATTGCGGGCCCTTTGGCTGCCCGTGGCGTCCGCGAGGCGCTCGTAGAGCTCGGCGGCCTCGGCGAAGGTCCCCGAGCGAAAGGCGAGCCAGGCCTCGAGCTCGAGGCTTCGGGTCACGTCCCCCCCGGCCTCGCGGAAGCGAGTGAGGGCGCCCCGGCGCTGATCGACCGGCGCGGCCTCGGAGAAGGCCAGCCAGCCCCAATAGGCCTGCAGCTCGACGGCGCTGAAACCCGCCGTGAGCTCGCGCTGCAGCAGCCCGTTCACCGTGGCCTTGAAGAGGCTCCGGGTGACGAGCCGCGGCGCGACGAGGGCGCCCTCGCGGGCGAGGCCGTAGCGCGCGAGCATGCGCGGGAAGCTCCCGAGCGCGGCGGCCTCGGCGTCGGGCGCGAGCGCACCCTGGAGGGCCGCGGCGAGACCCTCCGCTTCCGAGGCGACGAAGGCGTCGAGGGCCTCCTCGCCTCCTTCCTCGCGGAGCGCGGCCGCGGCGGCTTCGAGCCGTCCCATGCGGTCGGCGTGGGTCCCCTCGGCCGCGCGCTGAGCCTCGGCGCCGCCGGCTTCGAGGCGGCGCTGGGCGTCGACGCGGGCCGCGAGCTCGGTGAGCGCCGCGCTTTCGTCGAGCTCGGCGGCCGCGCGCGCGTCCGCGTCGAGCTGCGCGCGGACCTCGGCCGGCGCGAGCGCGATGGCCGGGCCCTCGCG
>JBCDGX010000529.1:0-4708 GCA_038750805.1 Myxococcota bacterium | reverse complement strand
GTCGAATTCGAGGAGCACGAGCCGTCCACATGTGCGGTGAACGGGTGAGACGACCGATTCGCGCCCGCACGCCGCGGTCGAAGTTGAAAATGGATTTCAAGAAGGCTAGCTTACGTCCATGCTTGGGGAGTCTCGGAACGCGGGGGTAGGCGCGCCCTCACCCCGGTCCACAAGCCCTCGAGAGGTTGCGCCTGCGGGCGGCGCCGGCCGCCCGAAGTCCCTGATATTCCTCATTCACGGGGCCGGCTGGCTGGCCGCGCACGTCGTCTTCTTCTGGAAGGAACTCTCCGCGGCGTTCAACGCGTCGGCCCTGCGGGCCAGCTTCATCCTCGCCGCGACCACGGTAACGGTAACGTGGGCGTCGACGCTGATTTATCGGGACTTCGTGCGGCGCCCGGCCGGGCAGCGCTTGCTGCGAAACGTGTTGCTCGGGTTCGGCCTTCGGTCGCTGGGTCTCGTGCTCGCTTGGTTCGCGGCGGGGCGGATCGCCATGCTCATGGTGCACGACCGCCTGCCCCCCCTTCACGAGGCCTTCCTCGAGGTCGCTCCGCGCTTCGCCGCGGCCACGCTGCTCTGGGCTGCCCTCGTCCTCGCCCGTGACCACTGGCGGCAGGCCCGCGCGGCCCAACGGCGTGCGCGGCTCGCAGAGGCCCGGTCCGAGGACCTTCGGCTCCAGTCGCTTCGCGGGGAACTGAACCCGCACTTCCTGGCCAACTCGCTCAGCTCGCTCGTCGCGCTCATCGAGCAGAAGCCGGCCGAGGCGGCGGAGGTTGCGGAAGACCTCCGGGCGCTCTTCCGCCGCGTGCTCGACGCCGGCTCGCACGACATGAGCACACTCGGCGATGAGCTCGCGCTGGCCGGGGCCTACCTCCGGTGCGAGTCCGTGCGCTTTGGCGACCGCCTCGAGGTCGCCATCGACGTGCCGCCCGGCCTGTGGAAGCTGCCCATGCCTTCCATGCTCCTGCAGCCGCTCGTCGAGAACGCGCTCAAGCACGGGCGGCGGCAGGAGGAGCTCCCGCGCATCCGCGTGCGCGGGCGGCGCGAAGGCCGGACCCTCACGCTCGAGGTGCGCAACGCGGGGGGCCTGAAAGGCCCGTATCGGGGCCCCGGCAACACGCGGCGAGGGGAGGGCGTCGGCTTGCGGAACGTGCGGGCACGACTAGCCGCGCTCTTCCCCGAGACGGCTCATCTCACGCTTCTCGAGGAACCCGGATGGGTCGTGGCGCGCCTCTCCTACGAGCCCAGCGAGCGCACCGCAGGGCCCACCTCGGAGCCCACCAAGAAGCCGCTCGGGATGACCGCGTGATGAGCTATCGCGTCCTGGTGCTCGACGACGAGCCACTCGCGCGCCGGACGCTGAGCGACCTGCTGGCGGGCATGGACGATGTGGCGCAGGTCGATACCGTCGCGTCCCTCGCGGAGGCCGGGGCGTGGCTCAGCGAGGCGACCCCGGACGTGCTCTTCCTCGACGTGGAGCTCGCCCGGGGGACCAGTTTCGAGCTGCTCGAGCACGTGGACCCGCACTCCGAGGTCGTCTTCCTGACGGCGCATACGCACTACGCCCACCGCGCCTTCGCGGTCGACGCCGTCGACTACCTGCTCAAGCCGGTGACCGCCGCGGCGGTCGAGCGCGCCCTGACTCGGGTGTCCCGGCGTCGGCCTCTCGGCGATGGGAGCCCGCCGCTCCGCCCGCTGACCATGGAGGACCGGGTCCGCCTGCAGGAGACGAAGCGGGTCACGCTTTGCCGCGTGGCCGACATCACGCACATCACGGGTGCGGGGAACTACGCCGAGGTTCATCTCGCGCGGGGCCGCACCGCGCTCGTCAAGCGTCGCCTTCGCAGCTGGGAAGCGGCGTTGCCCGATGCCTTCGTGCGCATCGGCCGCTCGACGCTCGTCAACCTCGAGCGCGCCGGCGAGATCACGCTCCGAGACGGCGTGTGGCACGTGCATCTCGAGGGCGTAGAGGCGCCGCTCCCGGTGAGCCGGCGCTGCGCGACGTCGCTCCAAAGCAGCATCGGCGCCCTCTTCCGCTGACGTGATGGTGTCGGCGCGGAGCCGCTCGCCGCGCTTCGAAGCCCGTTCGTCACCGCCCGCGCGGCGTTCGCGGATCGGGCGGCGGGCGTCCTTGCTCCACGAACAGGGACCGGTTCGACTTCGGCGGTCAAGACATGGAGCACGAAATGACGAAGCGACTCTCGATGCTGGTCCTCACGGCGGCGCTCGCGCGCGCGGGGTGCGGCGATGACGACGCCACGGGGAGCCCGGATGCGGGCGGCGTGGACGCCGGCGGTAGGGACGCGGGCGCTATGGACGCGGGCTCGGATGATGCGGGCGCCATGGACGCCGGGGACGGCGACGCGGGGTCCATGGACGCGGGGAACATGCCGACGGAGCCTCGGCTCTTCATGACGTTCGGGTTCTCGTTCTCCCCCGAGGGGCTCTCCACCGTCATTGCGACGACTGACGCTCTCGATGAGGTGCCGACGTCCGAAGAAGCGCTCGTGATCCCCGGTTTTGCCGGCTTCTTTGCCGAGGGGGACAGCCTCTACCTGGCGAGGCCCGACTCCGCGACGATCACCCGCTACGCGCTTCCCGAGGCCGGCAGCTTCATCGAAGGCGAGAGCGTCAGCTTCATGGGCCGGGGCGTCACTCAGCTCTCGGGCGAGAGCACCTTCGTCGCCCTCGACGGCGACGCTGGCTACGTCTTCGACCTCGACCTCGGCGAGATCATCCTCTGGGACGCGGCGGCCATGGAGATCACGGGGTCCGTGGCCATTCCGGGCATCGAGGCGCTGACTCCCCCCGAAGGACAGACCGTCCGCGGCAACGGGATCACGGTCGTGGAGAATCAGGTGCAGGTGTCGTTTCGCTACGAGGAGGCGGAGATCCAGCTGCCGCGCACGGCCTTCGTTTTCTACGACACGGTCACGGGCGAGGCGAGCGTGCACATCACCGAGCTCTGCGGCGCGTCATTCACCAGCGTGGCGTCGTCCGGTGACGCCTACTACGCGACGAACCTGCGCGGCGCCTCGGACTTCGAGCTCGGCCGCCGGGGCTCCTTCGAGCCCTGCATGATCCGCGTCCGGGCCGGCGAGACGGTGGTCGACGAGAGCTTCACGCTCACGCTCTCCGATCTCGCGCCGGGCGTCGTGGGCGGACTCCTCTCCGGCCCCGGCGAGAGCGCTTACGTGTTCGCCTACGACGAGACCATCGAGCCCATCGGCGAGGAGGACTTCTCCAACGTCAGCGCCTGGCGCCTCTATGCGATCCCGGAGCTCGGCGGGACGACGGAGGGGACGCGGGTCGAGGGTCTTCCGCCGGTGAACGGGGGGACGGCCTTCTTCGAGATCGGTGGCGTGGCGTATCTCGCGATCGCCAACCCGGACTTCGGCGGCTCGGTCGTCTGGGACCTGAGCGATCCCTCGGGGGCTGCGCAGCTTTGGGAGACGTCGGGATTTCTCGTCGGGCAGGTCGTCGGCGTGGAGTAGGGGGCCGGGTGAGCTCGCCCTCTGCGCCTTGCAGTGGGGGCGAGGACCTCTCGCAAGAAGGCGGCTGTAAGGCGGGCCCCGCTAGGGGATCGGCTCGATGAGGTCCTCCGCGCCCGGGCATCCCACGGAGACGCCCGTGGGTCCGTCGGTCGTGACGAGGATCTTCAGCTCGACGCGGAGGTTGCGCCGATAGGCGCGCCGGGACGGTCGCGTGTCGAGGAGGCAGCGTGAGCCGTAGCCCGCCCCGCGCAGCCGCTCGCGCTCCACGCCCCGCTGGACGAGGGACTCGACCACGGACTGGGCGCGGTCCCGCGAGATCACCGGCCCGGAGGACCACTCGGGGTCCGGGTGCCAGGCGTCGTGTCCTTCGACCTCCGCCAGGCGTATCTCGGGGTGCCGGGCGAAGACTTCGGCCAGCGCATCGAGGTGCGGAAAGGAAGGGCGCTGGATCTGGGCGCTGTCGGTCTCGAAGCGGATCGCGGCGTCGATGAGCTTCACGGCGAAGTCCACGATCACCGCGTCGCCCGGCTCCGGGCAGCCGTCGTCGTCCGCCTCGCCGTCTATGCTCTCAGGGAGCGCCGGGCACGCGTCGACGGCATCGGCGATGCCGTCGCCGTCGCCGTCCTCGGGCGTCGGCGTGGGCAGGCGCGGGGCGGGCAGGGGCCGCGCCACGTCCCGAGCCGCGGGGCAGGCGAGGGAGGTGCCCGTTGGCGTGCCGTCCACCGCGGTGACCCGAAACTCGACCCGCCGGTTCGGGTCGTTCGAGCGCCAGTCCGTGATGTCCTCGACGGGACAGAGGTCGCGGGCGCCCGCGAAGCGCAGCCGCTCGCGCGGGACCCCATGCTCCACCAGCACGCCCACCACCGCCGCCGCACGTCGCTGCGCGACGCGGCGCCCTTGCTCGCGGGGGCTGGCGTGGCCGACGACGACGACCTCGAGCGCGCGATCGTCCGCGAGGAGGGCCTGCGCGAGGGCGACCACGTCACCTCCGAAGACGCGATGGTGGACGGCTCGGAAGAGCACCACCTGCTGGAGGAGCTCGTCCGTGCGCCGCCGCGCGGCCTCGGGCGTGTCGGGGCATGGCGCGCCTGGGGCCTCCGGGTCGGCCGCTTCGGGGCAGGGCGTCGCGCGGCTTTCGCCGGTGGCGGGGTGCTCGTCCTCGGCGACCGGCTCGGCCCTCGGGCTCCCCTCGTCGGCGCCGGCGCTCGCCACGCCGT
>JBCDGX010000528.1:0-4710 GCA_038750805.1 Myxococcota bacterium | reverse complement strand
TGCGCTGCACGGGCCGGCCGGCCGAGTCCTCGTCCTGGAGGTCCGTGCACTTCACCTCGACGACGACCTTCGGCCGGACGAACTGGAAGAGGGCCCCGCTGCTCGAGGCGTAGCTGAAGGCGCTCTCCACGGCGTCCGGGGCGAGGCGCGCGTGCATGGCGGCGCGGTCGTCGCCGGTGCCCATGTTTCCGCAGCTCCCGACGATCTGGAACTGGCGCTCGTCGCGCAGCACGGCGAGGAGGAGCGAGCGCACCTGCCCCGGCTCGTCGCTCCGCACGGTGAAGCCGATGACCGCGGCGTCGAGGGTGAAGACGGGCTTCACCTTGTAGATGCGCCCGATGTCCACGCTCCGGACGACCAGGCCCTCGCCTCGGCCGCCCTCGGCCCAGGCCGCGAAGCGCTCGCGGACGGCGGCGGCCCCCTCGGCCTCCTCCGTCTTCACGGTCTGGAGGCGCTTTCCGCCCTCGGTGAGCCGGCGCATGCACGCGAGGCGCGCCTCGTAGTGGGGCTTGGGCCCCGGGTCCTCGGCGTCGCCGCCCTCGAGGAGGTCGAAGGCGTGGAAGCCGACGCGCTGCACCTCGGCGGAAGCGCCGCCGCTGAGCGCCCGGCGCACGTCGCCGTGGCGCGGCCGGCCCTCCTTGCGGAGCGCGAAGAGCTCCCCGGCGAGCACGAGGCGCCCCTTCGCCCGCGGGACCACGAGCTCCTTCGCCTCTTTGAGCACCGGGAGGTCACCGGCGAGGACCTTGCCGTTCGGGGCGACGAGCGCGTGCTCCTCGCCTTCGATGACGAGGAACCAGATCTCCCCGTCGATCTTCGGGCTCACGAGGAGCTTGCCGCGGGGCAGCTGATCGAGCTCCTCCGGCCGAAGCGCCCGGTAGCGGCTGGCGATGGTGCGCTTGTAGCCGGCCACCTGCCGCGCGAGCTCCGCGTCCGCGATGCTCCCCGCGGGCGCGAAGCGGCCCGGGCCGGCGGGCCCCGCCTCGGAGAGGTCGAAGAGGCTCATTCGCTCTCCTCCGGGCGCGTGAGCTCCATGTTCGAGAGATGGAGCAGGAGCTGGTAGCGCGGCCCGTCCACGCGCCCCTCGAGGAAGCCGCGGTAGGGCGCGCCGTTGGTCTGGAAGACGAGCGGATCACGGCCCTTCGGACCGCCGCCCATCATCACGAGCACGTTCTCGTCCGCGAGCTCCTTCGCGATGCCGTGAAGGTAGTCGTAGGTCAGCCCGTCCTGGTGCGTGAGCTGGAGCGTGCGCGTGAAGACGAAGCGGCGGATCGCGCCGGCCTTGCTCAACTTCTTCCCGGTCCAGCGCACGGGGAGCTCGTCGTTGACGTTGCCCTCCCGGTCCTCCGGGTCCCGGCGCTCCTTCTCCTCGCCGTCCGGACCGTAGATGACCTCGACCCAGCTCGGGGGCGCGTGGAGCACCTCGCCGGCGTGGCTCAGGTAGACCTGGGCCGTCTCCGTCACGGGCCGGCCGACGAGCTCCATGTCGATCTCGGGGTCGCCGTCGACCAGCGCCTGGCCGTACTCGTCGCCGAGGGTCTCGGCGAGCGCGGCGTGCAGCCCGTCCGCCCCGCTCGCGAGGAAGCGCTGGAAGCGGACGGTCTTGCCCGGCAGCCCGAGCGCCGCCCCGCGGCGCGCCTTGAGCGAGCCGAAGAGCACGGTCGCGTCGCGGCCGCCGGAGTTCGTGAGGTGGAGCTTTCGCTGGGGCGCCGGCATCAGAACATCTCGAAGTCGAGGTCCCCGTCGTCGCCCGGGTCCTCGATGAACGTGGGGATGCGCTCTTCGGCCTCGCGCCAGACGGGCTCGACGATGCGCCCGACGAGCGCGAAGAGCTCGCCGGCCTCGTTGGCGACCAGGAGCGCCGTGTCCGCGAGGTAGCCCGCGCGGTAGGCGAAATCCGACTCGAAGACGGCCCCCTCGCGGAGCGCTGAGACGAGCGCGTCCTCCACGGCGAGCGGGGAGAGCATGTAGATGGCGTGCGGCACGAGATCGAGGACGCGCTCGGGGCCGAAGGGGCCGCGGAGCGGCTGGGCCTCGCCGAGCGTGGAGGGGACCTGCTCCTTCGGCTGCCCGTCCTCGCCCAGACCGACGAGCTCGCCGTTCGGCACCCAATGCCCGCCGCTCGTGTAGTAGCCCTGGGCCGTCATGCCGGCCTTCACGAGCACGGCGCCATCGCTCGTGAGGCTCGCCCGCGTGCAGGCCTTCCCGGCGGGGTCCAAGGGGATGCGGCGCCGGCGGCCGTAGAGCCGCGTTCGGTCGACCTTGGCGAAGTCGAAGGTGCTGGTCGCGCCGTCCCGCGCGACGACGATCTGCCGAGCCATGCCCCAGCCTACCTCGGCGCCCGGCTTCGCCTACCCTCGCGCCCGTGACGGCACCTGGCTGGAACGAACCCATCGATGCCTATTGCGAGCGCCTGGGTCCGGGGCTTCTCGCCGAGCCCCTGAACCTCTTCAGTAACCTGGCCTTCATCCTCGCCGGGCTGCTGGTGCTTCGGCAGGCCCGGCGCGCGCTCGACCCATTGCCCGCATCGCTCCGCGCGCTGGGGGCGATGGCGATCGCCGTGGGCGTCGGGAGCGCCCTCTTCCACAGCGTGGCCACGCGTTGGGCGGCGCTCGCGGACGTGCCGCCCATCGCCGTGTTCCTCCTGAGCACCCTCGGCGTCGCGCTCCGGCGCGGGCTCGGCTGGGGAGCCGGGGGCGTGACGATCGGCCTCGTCGCCTTCGTGGGGCGCGTGCTTCGCGGGCTCCTCGAGGAGCTGGCGTCCCGCGTCGACATCGTTGGAAGCCGGGGGGCACCCGCCTAAGATGCCGCCGATGGCGTCCCCGGAGCGCATCGGAAGCTTCGACGTCGTGCGGCGCGTGGGTGCCGGCGGCATGGGCGAGATCTTCCTCGGCCGGCGGCCCGAGGACGGCGAGTACGTCGCCATCAAGCGCCTGATCCGCCAGGCCTCGAAGGACCCGGTCTTCGTCGGCATGTTCCTCGACGAGGGGCGCCTCGCCGCGCGCCTCACGCACCCGAAGATCGTCCGCCTCTTCGAGCTCGGAGAGAGCCCCGAGGGCCATTACCTCGCCATCGAATGGGTGGACGGCGGCTCCCTCCGCGAGCTCCTCGAGCGGAGCAAGCCCAAAGGGCCGCTTCCCGTCGACCTCATCGTCCGCATCGGCGTCGACGTAGCCGAGGCGCTGGCCTACGCGCACGTGCTTCGGGACGAGCGGGACACGCCCCTCGAGATCGTCCACCGCGACGTGAGCCCGGCGAACGTGATGGTCAGCTTCGCCGGGCAGGCGAAGTTGCTGGACTTCGGCCTCGCGAAGGCCCGGGACCAGCTCCAGAAGACCCAGCCCGGCATGGTGAAGGGCAAGTTCGGGTACCTCGCCCCGGAGCAGCTCGCGGGGACGAGCGACGGCCGCACGGATCTGTTCGCGCTCGGCCTCGTGCTCTGGGAGCTCCTCGCCGGGCGCAAGTACTTCGACCACGAGACCGCCGCCGCGACGGTCGCCGCCGTGCGTCAGCACGCCGCCTGCGCGTCCATCCGCACGCTCCGGCCGGACGTGCCCGCGGCCCTCGATCAGCTCCTCCAGCGCGTGACGGCCGCCGATCCGAAGCGGCGCCCGGCCAACGCCGGCGCCTTCCGCGAGGCCCTGCTGCGCGCGACGCCCGCCGCTACGCCAGAAGCGCTCGGGGAGCACGTGAAGGCCACCTTCCCCGACCGCATGGAGGAAGTGAACCGCGGGAGCTTCGTCGACATGGACGGCTCGAGCGATTTCCCGGGGCTCCGGACCACGGAGATCGAGGCGCAGCGAGCCCGCGGCGTTCCCTGGGTGGCCGTGGCCCTCGGCGCGCTCGCGATCGGGGGCGCCGTCGCGTTCGCGGTATTCGGTTCATGAGCGAGCTCGGTCGCGTGGGCCCCTACGAGCTGCTCGCGCCGCTCGGCCGCGGCGGCATGGCCGAGACCTTCGTCGCGCGACGTCGCGGGCTGGCGGGCTTCGAGCAGCGCGTCTGCGTGAAGCGGGTGCTTCGGGAGCTCGCGGCGGACCCGGGCTTCGTCGAGCTCTTCGTGGACGAGGCGCGCCTGGCCGGGCGCCTCGCGCACTCGAACGTCGTGCGTGCGCTCGACTTCGGGGAGGACGCGCGGACCTACTACATCGTCCTCGAGCTCGTGGAGGGCTGCGACCTCCGGGGCGTGCTCGCGGAGGCCGGGGGAACGCTGCCGGAGGCCGAGGCCTGGTGGATCACCCGGGAGGTGGCCCGGGCCCTCGACTACGCCCACGCGCTGGAGGTGGACGGGGCGCCGGTGGAGATCATCCACCGGGACATCTCGCCGGCGAACGTGCTCGTGAGCGAGGCCGGGGAGGTGAAGCTGAGCGATTTCGGCATCGCCAAGGCCACGACGCACTATCACGTGACGCGCACCGGGGTGGTGAAGGGGAAGCTCCCCTACATGTCGCCGGAGCAGGCGCGCGGCGAGGCCCTCGACGCCCGGAGCGACCTCTTCAGCCTCGGGGTGGTGCTCCACGAGATGCTCGAGGGGTGGCGCCCCTTCGACGGGGCCAATGAAGCTGCGACGCTCGGGAACGTGCTGGCGGGACGCCGGCGCGAGCGGCGGCGCGCCTCCTCCCTCGACCCCATCGTGGACCGCCTGCTCGCCCTCGCCCCCGGCGCCCGTTTTTCCGACGCGGGGAGCCTGCTCGCGGCGCTCGAGGAGCATCGTTT
>JBCDGX010000527.1:0-4731 GCA_038750805.1 Myxococcota bacterium | reverse complement strand
CTGATCGCGTCGATGTCGACGTCGATCGCGCTCCTCAGCAGTGCGCCGAGGCCGCCGAGGAGCACGACGCCGAGGCCGTGACCGAGGCCCCAGAGGACGCCCACGGCGAAGCCGCGGCGCTCGCCGCGCTGCCGCGCCTGCGCCGCCAGGGGCACCACGGCCGCGAGGTGATCGGGTCCCGTCAGCACGTGCACGGCGCCGGCGGCGAGGCCACCGAAGGCGGCGAGAAGAATCAGGTCCAGGCCGTTCATTGGCATGCGCCCTTCGTCATTGGGCCGCTTCGCCTTCCATGCGAAGCGCGCGGTGTTGCTGGCGGATCCAGTCCAGCCAGACGTCCATGCCCGCGCCCTTCGGGTCCCCGCGCCGCGCGCTGACCTCGAGGATGGGGGCGTGCGGCGCCACCTGGCGCACGGACTCGTAGGCCGCCTCGCGGTCGAAATCGCAGGGCTCGGCGAGGTCCATCTTCGTGATCAGCACCAGGTCGGCGACGCGGAACATGTGCGGGTACTTCAGGGGCTTGTCCTCCCCCTCGGTGACGCTGAAGAGGACGACGCGGGCGTGCTCGCCGAGGTCGAAGAGCGCCGGGCAGACGAGATTACCCACGTTCTCCACGAAGAGAACGGACCCGGTTTCGGGACGGAGCTCGTGGAGTCCGCGCCAGACCATGTCCGCTTCGAGGTGGCAGCCCTTGCCCGTGTTGATCTGGAGCGCCCGGGCGCCGGTCGCGCGGATGCGCTCGGCGTCGTTGGCCGTCTCCTGATCGCCCTCGAGGACGCTCGCCGGAAGCTCGAGGCCGCGGAGCGTCGCCTCGAGGAGCGTGGTCTTGCCTGCGCCGGGGGAGCTCATCAGGTTCAGCGCGAGGACCTCCCGGCCCGCGAACCACCCGCGATTCCGCGCGGCGAGCTCGGAGTTCCGGCCCAGGATCCGCGCCTCGAGCGTCTCCACCGCGCCGTGTTCGTGGTCGTGCGCGTGGCCGTGGTCGTGCGCGTGGCCGTGGTCGTGCGCGTGCGCGTGGCCGTGGTCGTGCGCATGGCCGTGGTCGTGCGCGTGGCCGTGGTCGTGCGCGTGGCCGTGGTCGTGCGCGTGGCCGGGGTCGTGGTCGTGCGCGTGGTCGTGGCCGTGGTCGTGGCCGTGGTCGTGGCCGTGCGTGTGACGCACCACGGTTCCGTCGGGCCGCACGTGCGTGTGCGTCCCGTCGGCGTTCTCGATGGTCACGCCCTTCTCATCGCCGCATCCGCAGGTGCCGCACATCACTCCACCTCCATCTCTTTGACGCTGAGCTCGTCGCCGCTCAGCAGCCGAAGCGGCTTCCGCTTCTCGCAAGGGCAGAGCCCCAGGGGCACCTCGAGCGCGATCTCGTCGTTGCAGCCGAGGCATTTCGCCCGGCCAGGGATCTCGTCGATGTGCAGGGCGACGCCCTCCATATCCGTCCCCTCGGTCACGAGGGGAAAGCAGAAGCGGAGCGCATCGAGCTCCACCCCCGCGAGCTGTCCGACGCTGAGCCGGATGCCCTTCACCTTCCGGCCCGCCGCCTTCTCGCGAACGATGGCCACCACGCTGCGCGTGAGCGAGAGCTCGTGCATCAGCAGATCCGCGGGAGCTGCTCGCCGACCAGCACATCCAGGATGCGCTCGCCGCCGAAGCCGGTGTCGAGGGTGACCACGCCGGGCGGCTCGGCCCGGCACTGCCCGATGATCGCCGCCTGCGCGCCCAGCGGGTGCGCGCGCATGACCTCGAGGGCCTTCGCCGCCTGCGACGACGGCACGGCGACCGCGAGCTTCCCCTCGTTGGCCAGGTGAATCGGGTCGAGGCCGAGCACCTCGCAGAAGCCCTTCACCTCGGTCCGGACGGGGAGGGCGTGCTCGTCGACGACGATGCCCACCTCCGAGCCGAGCGCGAGCTCGTTGAGCACGGCCGCGAGGCCGCCCCGGGTCACGTCACGCATGGCGTGCACGTCGACGGCCTCCGTGAGCGCGGCCGTCAGGCCGTTCAGGGCGGCGCAATCGCTCGGGATGTCCGAGTCGAGCTGGAGCTCCCCGCGCGCGACGAGGATCGCCGCGCCGTGGTCCCCGAGGAACCCGTTCACGAGGATCACGTCGTCCTCGCGCACGGCGCTGCTCGAGATGTTCCGGCCCTCGGGGATGACCCCGACGCCCGCCGTGTTGATGAACAGGCCGTCGGCGGCGCCTCGGGCGACGACCTTCGTGTCCCCGGTCACGATGGAGACGCCCGCCGCCTTCGCGGCCGCCCCCATGCTGCGGAGGATCCGCCGGAGCGTCGCGATGGGCAGCCCCTCCTCGAGGATCAGCCCGCAGCTCAGGTAGAGCGGCGTCGCGCCGCCGACGGCGAGGTCGTTGATGGTGCCGTTGACCGCGAGCGTTCCGATATCCGCGCCGGGGAACTCGAGGGGGCTCACGACGTAGCTATCGGTCGTGAAGGCGAGGCGGTCGCCGGCCCCGGCCATGGCCGCGAGCGGCAGCCGGGCCTGGTCTTCGCGGGTTTCGAGCCCCGGATTGTCCCGACCGAGCTCGCGCACGATCAGGTCGTCGATGAGGTCCTGCATCGCCTTGCCGCCGCCGCCGTGGGCGAGGACGACGACGTCGTCGCGGACACGGCCAGCGCGGCGCCGGTGCTTCTCCATGCGCTCGAAGAGCGGGCTCTTGCCCATGCCGCCGGGTTCCTTCTTGATTCGGGCGTTCATGACGCTTTTTCCTTGGTGCGGGTCCGAACGGTCATTCGGCCGCTTCCGGGGCCGCCGGGCGCGGGGGCGGATCGTCCTTCTTCCGCAGCACCGAGAGGCGTCCGTAGTTGTAGTAGGCCGCGCAGGCACCCTCGCTCGAGACCATGCAGCTCCCGATGGGCGTCTCCGGCGTGCAGGCCGTGCCGAAGACCTTGCACTCCCAGGGCTTGAGCGCGCCCTTGAGCACCTCGCCGCATTGGCAGGCCTTCGGGTCCGCCACGCTCAGGTGCGGCACGGCGAACTTCTTCTCCGCGTCGAAGGCCGCGTAGGCCTCGCGGAGCTGCAGCCCCGAGTGGTTGATGGTCCCGAGCCCGCGCCACTCGAAGTAGCTGCGGAGCTCGAAGACGTCGAGGAGCGCCTGGAGCGCCTGCGGGTTGCCGCCGTCCCGGACGACGCGCGCGTACTGGTTTTCGACCTTCGCCTCGCCGGCGGCGATCTGCGTCAGCACCATGTGGATGGCCTGCAGCACGTCCAGCGGCTCGAAGCCGCTGACCACGATCGGCTTCCTGTAGTCCCGCGTGACGAAGTCGTAGGGCTTGAGCCCGATGACCATCGAGACGTGGCCCGGTCCGACGAAGCCGTCGATGCGCTCGCCGGCGGAGTCGAGGAGGGCCTTCAGCGTCGGTACGATGGTGATGTGGTTCGAGAAGATGCTGAAGTTCGTGACCCCGAGGGCCTCGGCCTGCTTCACCGTGAGCGCGGTCGAGGGCGTCGTCGTCTCGAAGCCGAGGCCGAAGAAGACGACCTCCTTCTCCGGCTCGGCCTGGGCGATGGCCAGCGCGTCGACCGGCGAGTAGACGGTGCGCACGTCGCAGCCTTCGGCCTTCGCGCCGAGGAGGCTCTTCTTCGAGCCCGGCACACGCATGGCGTCGCCGTAGGTCGCGAAGACCACGTTCGGGTGCTCCGCGATGGCGATGGCGTCGTCCACGCGGCCGACGGGCAACACGCAGACGGGGCAGCCCGGCCCGTGCACGAGGTCCACGTTGTCGGGCATGAGCGCCTCGAGGCCGAAGCGGAAGATCGCGTGCGTATGACCGCCGCAGACCTCCATGAGCTTGACCGGACGTTCGATTTGAGCCGCGAGCTGGGCGATGCCCTTCAGGAGCTGCTTGCCGAGCTTGGGGTCCCGGAACTCGTCGACGAACTTCATCGGACCACCTCCGGCGCCTGCGCGCCCGTGGGGAGAATCGTGTGCACCAGGTCCCAGAGGGCGTGGTACGCGAGCAGGTGCGACTCCTGAACGCGGTGCACGCTCGGGGTCGGGACGACGAGGCAGAGGTCGACGGCGGCGCTCTCGGCCATGTGCCCGCCGTCGCCGCCGGCGAAGCCGTAGGTGCGGAGCCCCATGCGCTTCGCCTGCTCGAAGGCCGCCAGCAGGTTCTTCGAGTTGCCGCTGGTGGAGAAGCCCATCAGCGCGTCGCCGGCGCGGCCGTGACTGATGACCTGGCGCGCGAAGATCTGGTCGAAGCCGACGTCGTTGCCGACGGCGCTGATCATCGCGAGGTCGCCCCCGAGGTGCACGCTCGCGAGGGGCTTTCGGCCGACGGTGATCGGGTGGTTGAACTCGACCGCCACGTGTGCCGCGTCGCAGGACGAGCCGCCGTTGCCCATGGTCAGGAGGCGCCCGCCGGCCTCGAAGACCGTTGCGAGGCCGCGGGCCATGGCCACGAGCTTCTCGGCTTCCCGGGCGAAGAACGCGCGCTTCGTCTCGACGCTGTCCTCCATCTTGCGCATGGCGCTCGTGAGGAGCTCCGCGTCGCTCGCGGCCTCCTTCGGCGCCAGGCTCGGATAGAGGAGGTCGAGCGCGAGGCCCGGGTCGATGGTGCCCATCACTCGCCCCCGTCGGAGGGCGCCGGCGCGCGCGGCATGCCCTGCATGGGCGCGAGCCGCGCCGTCCAAGTCGCCCACGTCCGCGTCCTCGTCGTCATCGCCGGGCAGCGGCGAGCGGTACGAGGGCAAGTCCTCGCTGTCCCGCCGCGGCGGCGTGTCCG
>JBCDGX010000526.1:0-4737 GCA_038750805.1 Myxococcota bacterium | reverse complement strand
GAGGGGCGGAAGATCGTGTCCTCGCTGCCGCCGAGCACGAGCATGGGGGGCGGGCTCGGGGGCGCCCTTCGAGGCGGCCGGTCGAAGAGCAGCATGTCCAGGAAGGCGAGGTAGGACTCGGAGCGAAGGCGCTCGACGCTCGCCTGCACGACCTGCTCGGGCGTGCCCTCCGCGAAGAAGGCGCGGCGCGCGAGCTTCGGGGTGCGGACGATCTTCCCCATGTCGAGGGTCGCGTTCGCGTGAAGGAACGCCGCCGGCGCCTGGCGGAGGGTGCGGAGCGTCGCGGGGAGCACGCCCGAGGGCGGCAGCGGTGCCATCAACACGGCGCCCGCGATGGGCGGCGCGTCCTCGCGGGCGAGGAGCATCTGCACGATGCCCCCGCCCATCGAGTGCCCGAGCACGTAGGGCGGAGCGTCGAGCGTCCCGAGCACTTCGGCGAGGTCGTCGACGTAGTCACGGAGGCGGAGACGGTTCAGCGCCTTGCCGCCGGGCGAGCCCCCGTGGCCGCGCAGGCTCGGGATCGTGGACGAGATCCCCGCCGCGGCGAGGCGCTGAGCGAACCCATCGAGCCAGCACCACGCGCCGTGCCAGGCACCGTGCAGCAGCACGATGTGCCGACGGGGAGCGTCGACGTCGACGCGAAGCACCTCGAGGTCCGTCACCGCCGGGGAGCATGCCGTCGCCGTGCCCGTCGCGTCACGCGGCCGGGGCACCGTCCCGCATCTCGCTCTCGAGACCCTCGTGGAACTCGCGGAGCGCGCCCTCGAAGCTCGCGAAGCGGAGCTCCGTGTTGGCGCCGGTGCGAAAGCCGCGCTGGATCTGCTCGGCGAGCACGAAGTCCTCGTCCAGGGTCTTCACGGTGAAGTCGTGGTTCGCCTGCAAGAAGGTCCGGGCCTTGTCGCCGTAGGCCTCGCCCGTCGGAGCCCGGCCGACGGTGGCCACGCTGATGAGGGTCTCGTCGACGCTCACGGGGTCCATGGTGAGCAGCGCCAGGTGCCCGTCCTGGACGAGCACGGAGACGTTCGGGTGGAGCATGTAGAGCACGTTCGCGTGCTCGGTGATCTTCCACTCGGCCTCGGGCCGCTCGGCGAGCGAAGGGAGGGTCTTCCGCGGCAGCATCAGGCGGAAGCTCGCGCCGACGCGTGCGTGCTGGGAGGTCGTGTCGCCGAAGAGCGGCCCCACCGTGGCGCGGTGGGCGATCTTGAAGTGGTAGCTCTCGAGGCCCCCCTCGATGAGCAGCTTCCAGTTCGCCTTCCAGAGGCGCGTCGTGCGCGCGAAGAGCTGCGGGCGCTCGGGGCCCAGGCCGTCCACCTCGGCGAGGAGCCCGCGAAGGTCGGGGTCGAGCGTCGGGCGGAGCTTCGGGTCCGGGCACACCCACACGAAGCCGCCGGCCTCCTCGCACGCGAGCTCCACGAGGCCGGCGTCGACTTGCTTCAGCGAGGGGAAGCCCGCGCGGTGCCGGACGGAGGCGAGGGCGCCGTCCCGGCCGTAGGTCCAGGCGTGGTACGGGCAGACGAAGCGCTTGCAGTGGCCGCGCTCGCGGAGCTCGACGGTGGCCCCGCGGTGCCGACACACGTTGAGAAACGCCCGCGCGCGGCCTGCGTCGTCGCGGACCACGATGGCGGGCACGCCGAGGATCTCGCGGGTGACGAAGTCGCCGGGCGCGGGCAGCTCCGAGGCATGCGCGACGACGTTCAGGTGCCGCCGATGCCTCGCGTTCAGCTCGCGCTCGAAACGCTCGGCGTCGGTGTAGAGCGCGACGGCGACGGTGCTGTCCGGGCCTTCCGCGCTCGGCGCGCGGCGCTCGAGGGCGCGACGGATGAGGGCGAGCTCGAGGTCTCTATGCATGGTTCTCCTCCGGCAGCTCGAGCACGCGCGCCATGAAGCGCTGCAGCTCCGCTTTGACCTTCCTTCGGTTCGGCTTCGCGGCCACGAGGGCCGTCGCGAGCAGCTGGTAGACGCCGCCCATGAGCAGCGCCCCCGCCATGAGCGGATCGATGTGCGCCGGCACCACGCCGAGCTCCCTCCCGACCGCGACGTTCTTGGCGGCGCCACGGGTCTGCTTGTCGAGGCGACGCGCGCGCGCCTGGGTCACGGCCGCGTCGCCGGCGATGCCGCGGATCACGAGCGCGCAGAGCGGGTCGTCGAAGTAGAAGTCCACGGTGCGCGCGATGCGCACCTTCTCCCGGCTCCACCAGTCCGGCCCCTCGCCTTCAAAGGTCGGCTGGTAGGTCGCCACCTCCATCTCGTCGAAGACCTCTTCGACCACGGCGAGGGCGAGGGCCGTCTTGTTCGCGAAGTGCCGATAGGGAGCCCCGGGCGAGACCCCCGCGCGCGCGGCGACGTCGCCGAAGACCAGCTCGCCGCCGGTTTCCGCGAGGAGCTCGCGGGCGGCCGTGACGAGCCGCTGGCGCGTGCGCTCTCCCTTCGCTGACATAAAGTGAATTTACTTTACAACTGCTCGGCTGGCAAGGCGGGCGCGCCGCGTGGTTCCTTCTCGTGCGTGAACCCGGAGTACGAGCGGCGCGTGAACCGGGCGATGGACCACGTGCGCGCGCACCTCACGCACGAGCTCTCGCTCGCCGAGCTCGCGAAGGTGGCGAGCTTCTCGCCGCATCATTTCCACCGCGTGTTCCGCGCGGTCACGGGGGAGACGCTGAACGCCTTCACGCAGCGGGCGCGCCTCGAGCGGGCGGCCTACCTGATGAAGTCGTCCCCGGAGCGCTCCCTCGCGTCCATCGCCCTCGACGTGGGCTTCAGCGCGCATTCGGACTTCACGCGCGTCTTCAAGCGCCACTACGGCGTCGCGCCCTCGCGCTGGGACCGGCGAAGCCGCCTGGACGCGCAGGAGGTCGTCGATGAGTACGCGGCTGCCCTCGCCGCCGCCAGGGCCGAGGGCCCGCCGGTGGAGGCGCGGGTCGTCACGCATCCCGCGCTACGCCTTGCCTACGTCCGCGTGCGGACGCCCTTCTTCGGCCCTTCGCTGCACGCAGCGTACGAACGTTTGGTCGCGTGGCTCGAGGCGCGGGCCGTGGACTGGCGCGCGGCGCCGCTCGTGGGGCTGAGCTGGGATTGCTACCAGACGACGCCCCTCGACCAGGTCTCCTGCGACCTCGGCTTCGCGGTACCGCCGGAGGTCCAGGCCGAGGGCGAGGTGGGCATTCACGCGCTCCCCGCCGTGACGAGCGTCGATGCCCGCGCCCTCGGCCCCCTCGTCCGCATCGCGGTGGTCTGGGAGCACCTCTACGACGCCTGGCTCCCGAACACCGCCTGGGCGCCGGCGGACCTGCCCGCGCTGAAGCGCTTTCGGCGGCGCCCGGACGAGATCGGCTGGGAGACCTTCGACGTGGACTGCTCGATCGCGCTCGAGCGACGAGATCCGCAAGATCCGTAAAGCGCGCCGTGGGCGCCCTTCTCTAGGGTCGCCGGCATGACTCGAGTGAGCGTGAGACAGGACATCGCGGCGCCGGCCGAGCGCGTCTTCGGGCGCATCGCCGACGTGGAGAGGCTCCCGGAGCGGGACGCGGACGTGCTCGCCGTCGAGCTGCTCGGCGACGTGCGCGAGGGCGTGGGCCTCCGCTTCCGCGAGCGGCGGAAGAACGGGAAGGGAGAGCTGGTGAGCGAGCTCGAGGTGACCGAGTACGCACCGCCCGAGCGCATCCGCTTCGTCACGGAGAACCACGGGACCGTGTGGGATACGGTGTTCCGCGTGACGCCGCGCGGGGCCGGCTGCGAGCTCGCCGTGACCATGGAGGCGCGCCCCTCGCGCTGGCTTCCCCGGATTCTCAACCCGCTCATGAAACCGCTCTTCGCGAGCGGGATCCGGAAGCACGTGCGCGCGCTCGCTGCGGACTGCGAGCGCCCGGGCTGAGGGGCTCGCGTCGCGCGCGAAGCGGTCTAGGGTCCGCCGCATGAGCCAGGCCTTCTACCGGCGCGACGACGCCGGGTCCCTCGTGCCCACGCCCTACACCATCGGCCCCTGGGACCCGCGCTTCCAGCATGGGGGACCGCCCGCGGCGCTGCTGGCGGGCGCGGCGGAGCGCTTCGGGGACGACGCGGCGGCCTTCGTCGTGACGCGCGTGACGGTCGAGCTCCTCCGGCCCCTCGGGCTCGTGCCGCTGCGTGTGAAGGTTACGCCGCTCCGGCTCGGCAGGCAGGCGCAATGGCTCGAGGCCACCCTCGAAGCCGAGGGCAAGCTCCTCGCGCGCGCCGGCGTGGTGCGCATCGCGCGCGCCGACGTCGCGCTCCCGCCGCGCTTCGTGGAGCCGGACCCGCCGCCCCCCGGGCCCGAGGGCTACGGGGAGTTCGTCATTCCGCTCTTCGAGCGCGAGGAGGGCTATCACCGCGGCGTCGACGTGCGCATCGTCGAGGGGGTCTGGGGGGAAGGGCCCCTGACCGCGTGGATGCGGCCGCGCGTCCCGCTCGTGGAAGGCGAAACGGCGTCGCCCCTCGAGCGCGCCATGATCCTCGTCGACGCCGTGAACGGGCTCGCGCCGGCGCTCCCGTTCCGCGCGTTCGGCTTCATCAACCCGGATCTCACGGTGCACCTGCGGCGCCCCCTCGAGGGCGAATGGCTCGCCATCGCCGGTCGCTCGATCCCGGAGCGCCCGGCGATGGCGAGCCATTCGCCCTCGAGGGGGCGCCGCAGGTGCACCGTGAGATCCGGGTTGATGAAGCCGAACGCGCGGAACGGGAGCGCCGGCGCGAGCCCGTTCACGGCGTCGACGAGGATCATGG
>JBCDGX010000525.1:0-4739 GCA_038750805.1 Myxococcota bacterium | reverse complement strand
CTCGTCGCCAGCGTCGGCGGGCTCCCGGCGCAGGCCCAGCGGGCGCCCACCGTCGCCCTGGCCGGCGTGTTCGCCGACGACCCGGCGGTCGCCGACACGCTCCGCGCCAGCCTCGAGGCCGAGCTCCGCGAGGCGGCGGATCTCCGCTACGCGCCTCGGGCGGCGCGCTGGGTACTCCACTCGCGGGTCACGCGCATCGACGTCTCGGCCGAACGCGTCCGCTGCGAGGTGAGCGTCGTCGTGGCCGAGCGCCGCGGCGGCGCGGTCCGCGCCATGCTCTCCGGCCGCGCCTCGGGGCATGGCGCCTCCACCGACGAGCTCCGTACACGCGTGGTCCGCGCCGCCGTGAAGGGCGCGCTCCGTCCGCTCGGCAGCCGGCTCGCGGCCCACTTCCGTTGAGCTCGGCGTTCGGTGGCCCGGCGCGGGCACCGGTGATACGCCGGCCCCTCATGGCCTCGAGTCCGGTCCCCCCGCGGCGGAGCCCTCGCCGGTGAGCGCCGAGGCCTGGCTGACCGTCGGCGTCGTCGCCGCGATGGTGCTCGCCCTCGCCCGGGGCCTCGCCGGCCCGGACATGGTGCTGACGGCCGGCCTCGCGCTCCTCCTCGCCCTCGGCATCCTCGAGCCCGGCGAGGCCTTCCTCGGCTTCGCGAACCCGGCGCTGGTGACCATCGGCGCGCTCTTCGTGGTGGCCGCCGGCGTGCGCGAGACCGGCGCCCTCGATCTCGTCGGCCGCTGGGTCCTCGGCCGGCCCCGCGCCCTGGCGGGCGCCCAGCTCCGCGTGATGCTGCCGGTCTCGACGCTCTCGGCCTTCCTCAACAACACGCCCGTGGTCGCGATGTTCGTGCCCCTGGTCGAGCGCTGGGCGCGGCGTCATCAGCTCCCGGCCTCGATGCTGCTCATGCCGCTGAGCTACGCGGCGATCCTCGGCGGCACCTGCACGCTCATCGGCACGAGCACGAACCTCGTCGTCGCGGGCATGGTGGCCGAGCGCCATCCGAACCTCTCCCTCGGCATGTTCGACGTCGCTGCCGCCGGCGTCCCCGTGCTCCTGGCGGGCACGCTCTACGTGCTCCTCGCGTCGCCCCGGCTCCTCAAGGGGCGGCTCCCCGCGGCGGCCCGCTTCGGTGACCAGCGCGCCTACACCGTCGCGCTCCGCGTCGAGCGCGGCTCCCCCGTCGCCGGCCAGACCATCGAGGAGGCCGGGCTCCGCGCCCTCGAGGGCCTCTTCCTCTACGACATCGAGCGCGACGGACAGCTCCTCCTGGCGCCCCCCCCGACCACGGTGCTGCGCGACGGGGACATCCTCCGCTTCACCGGGCGCGTCGAGACCGTGGTCGACCTTCGGCGCCTCCGCCTGATGCCCGCGACCGAGCAGGTCTCGAAGCTCGGCAACCGGCCCGGGCGACGCTGGGTCGAGGCCGTGGTCGCGGCCCAATCCCCGCTCGCCGGCGCGACCGTGAAGGCCTCGCGTTTCCGGACGCGCTTCAACGCCGCCATCCTCGCGGTACATCGCCAGGGCGAGCGCGTCTCCACGAAGGTCGGCGACATCGCGCTCCAGCCCGGCGACGTCCTGCTCATCGAGGCCCACCCGAGCTTCGTCGCCAAGCACCGCCGGGACCCGGCCTTCGCCCTCGTGAGCGAGGTGGAGGGCAGCGTCACCCCGCGCCACGAGCGCGCGCGCCTCGCGGCGGCGCTTCTCGTGGCGATGGTCGTGCTGAACGTCGCCGGCGTCCTCCCCTTGGTCACCGCGGCCCTCCTCGCCGCCGGCGCCATGCTCTGGACCCGCTGCCTCACGGGCACGGACGCCCGCCGCTCCCTCGACCTCCAGGTGCTGGTCACCGTGGGCTCGGCCCTGGGCATCGGCCGGGCCCTCGACGCGAGCGGCGCCGCGGCGGCCATCGGCGAAGCCCTCCTCGTGGGCGTGGCGCCCTACGGCGCCTCCGCGCTCCTCGGGGCGGTTTTCCTCGCGACCGCGGCCCTCGCGGGCGTGGCCTACACGACGACGGCGGCCGCGCTGATGTACCCGGTGGCCGCGACCGTCGCCGCGTCCCAGGGCCTCCCCCCGGAGAGCGCGGCCTACGTCGTCATGCTCGCGGCCTCGACGGCCTTCAGCACGCCCGTGGGCTACGCGGCGAACCTGATGGTCTATGGCCCCGGCGGCTACCGCTTCGGGGACTTCCTCCGGCTCGGGCTCCCCCTCCAGCTCCTCGTGGGAGCGATCACGGTCACGGTGGTCCGGGCGATCTGGGGCTGAGCTTTCGCGCCGCGGGGCCCGGGCGATGCTGCTACCGTCGCGCGCCATGGATCGCGCGCGCTTTCTCGTTCCGTTCTCGCTGCTCCTCGCCCTCGCCCTCGGCTGCGACGAGCCCGAACCCGAGGTGCCGGAAGTGGAGGCGCCGACCATCGGCGTCTTCGAGCTGCCGATCTCCTTCCGCTACGCGCCCTCCCCCTCGAACGCCTACGTCATCGAGGTGACCCCCGGCGCGATGACCCTCGACGGCACGGTCGTGATGGAGCTCGACCGCGGCAAGCTCCCGGGCGAGATGCTCGACGGTCATAACGTGCCCCCGCTGGCCCAGGCGCTCTCGAGCGCCCCGGCGCGCTCGGCGGCGGTCATCGCCACCGAGGGCGGTACGCCCTGGGCCACCACGGCCCGCATCGTGGCGACGGTGCAGGCCGCGAACCTCCGGACCCTCGCCTTCCGCGTGCGCCGCGGCACGGGCACGGAGGTCGGCTACCTCGACATCGGCCGGTACCACGTCCGAGAGCAGAGCCAGGACTACTACACCTTCCAAGGCGCCGCGCAGCGCCAGTGGGACGACCTGCCCCCGGTCTGGCCGGAGATGAACGAGCGCTGCTACGAGTCCGAGCACCGCGTCGATTGCACCCACGAGCAGAGCAACGTCGCCCAGGGCGGCAAGATGCACATCACGCTCTTCGCGCGCGGCAACGGCCTGAAGGTCGACCTCAACCGCTTCGACCCGCCCGAGGAGGCGACGGGCGGCCCGGCGCTCATCGAGGGCATCGCGCCCCCGGAGCCCGAGGAAGGCGAGGAAGAGGAGGAGCTCCCCCCGGCGGAGAATGCCTCCTTCAGCTGGCGCTTCCGCGGCGCGACGACGGAGCCCTCGACGGTCTCGGCCACCATGCGTCCGCTCTGCGGTTCCCGTCCCTGCGGCGTGGTGATCGAGGCCGAAGGGCAGACGCCGACCATGCGCGTCCTGAGCTTCGTCGGCGCCTCGTTCCCGAACGGGACCGAGAAGCCCGAGATCCTCTTCCAGGTTCCCCCGCGCCGCTGATGCCGCGTCGCCCCGGCGTCGCCGCGTCCTCCGCTAGCCTCTCGTCCCGCGTCTTCGCGCACCTCGCCGCCGCGGCGGCCGAGCGACGGGCCGGCGGCGAGGTGGTGCATGCGCTCTCCGTGGGCGACACCTACAAGGAGCCCCTGGCCGCCGCTCGCACCGACGCCCAGGGCGGCCCCGAGCGCCATCGCTACGCGCCCGTGCAGGGCGAGCCCACGCTGCTGGCCGCCATCGCGGAGAAGCTCGCGGCGCGCGGCCGGGCCGTGCCCGAGGCGCAGATCCAGGTCACCGCCGGCGCGACGAGCGGACTCAGCGTCGTCGCCGCCGCGCTCCTCGATCCCGGCGACGAGGTGCTGCTCCCTGCGCCCTTCTGGCCGCTGATCCGCGGGATCCTTGCCGGGCGCGGGGCCGTGCCCGTGCAGGTGCCGCTCTGGCCCCTGCCCGGGGCCGCGGAGGTCGAGGCGCGCCTCGAGGCCGCCGTGACGCCGCGGACCACCGCCCTCTACGTGAACTCCCCGCACAACCCGACGGGCGCGGTGCTCGCGCCCGACGTGGTCGACGCTTTCGCGCGCGTCGCCCGGCGCCACGACCTCTGGCTGATCTGCGACGAGTGCTACGAGGACCTCTGGTTCGGCGCGCGCCCGAACGCGATCTGGGCCCGGGAGGACGTGCAGGATCGCTACGTCGCCGCCCACACGGTCTCGAAGGGCTACGGCCTGGCGGGCATCCGCGTCGGCTGGGTGCAGGGCGCGCCTGCCGCCATGAGCGCCATCCGGGGCGTGCAGACCTTCATGACCTATTGCGCGCCCCGACCCATGCAGCACGGCGCCCGCGCGGCGCTGCGCGAGGGCGACGCCTTTCTCGCGAGCTGCCGCGCCGACTACGCGGCGGCGGGCGCCCGCGTGGCGGACGCGTTGGGCATCGCCCCGCCGGCCGGCGGCACCTTCGTCTTCTTCGACGCGAGCCCCTACCTCGCGCCGGGTGAGGAGGACGCCCTCGGCTTCCTCGGACGCTGCCTCGAGCGGGGCGTGCTGATGACCCCGGGCACGAGCTGCGGCGCAGATTTCGCGCGCTGGGTGCGCCTCTGCTTCACGAGCGTGCCGCCCGAGGCCCTCGACGACGCGCTCGACCGGCTCCGGCCCCTCCTCGGTTAGGGCTCCGGCCTATCCGCCGGCGCCCGACGACCAGAGGCTGCAATGGGCCCCGGGGTGAATCGGCCCCTTCACGAGCGAGCAGGCCCCGCAGCCTCCCTCCTCGTCGGCCTGGAAGAAGCAGCAATTCGCGCAGCTCCGCCCCTCCGCCCGTGAGGGGAAGGCGTAGGCGAAGCCCTCGCGGCTGCGGACGTCCGCCGGCCCGAGCGCCGAGAGGTCATCGCAGGCCAGAGGGACGGCCTCGGCGGGCGGGGGCCCGTCGCAGCCGACGCCGAGGCCGAAGAGGGCGGGG
>JBCDGX010000524.1:0-4740 GCA_038750805.1 Myxococcota bacterium | reverse complement strand
GGCGCGAGTACACGAAGGGGTCGTCTCCCCCGTCGTCGCCCCAGAGCGTGAAGGCGACGCCGCCGCCGAAGAGCAGGAGCATGACGAGCGCGACCTTCAGCATGGGGCTCTCCGCCTCGCCCTCGGGAGCCAGCGAAGGTACGGGCGCCGGACGCTCGCGCCGGGGCTCGCCGAGCTCGGCGTCGAGGCGCGCGTCCAGGTCGTCGTGAGAGAGGTCGCTCATGGGTCGTTTCCTAGGGACGGAGATCCCGAGGGGAAGTTTGAGGTCGGCGGGGCCTCATCGCCACGCCCCCGGGCGTTTCATCGGGCGCGCACCAACGAAAACGGCGCCCCCCGGGTCGGGGAGCGCCGCTTTCCAGCCGTCGCGCGGACGCGCGGCGTCCGTTCAGGAGCCGAGCGGCCCGATGAAGCCGCCCGCGATGAGCAGGGCGTAGATGACGAGGGACTCGATGAGCGCGAGGCTCAGGATGAGCGGGGTCTGGATCTGGCCGGCCGCGTTCGGGTTGCGGGCGATGCCCTCGAGCGCGGCGCGAGCGGCCATGCCCTGACCGAGCGAGCCACCGAAGGCGGCGACGCCGATGGCGATGGCGGCGGCGGTGGCCTTGGACATCGCGACGTCGCTCTCGTTGGCGGCCGCGTCCTGCGCGAGGGCGGGCGCCGCGATGAGGAGCGTCGTGAAGAGCGCGCTGGCGCGCAGGGCGAGGTTCTTGATGGTCTTGATCATGGGGGTGTGCCTCCAGTTGCCTCTCGTCCGCGCGACGGCCGCGAGAGGAGAGCTTTCTTCAATCGTGGGAGCGCCTGGGCTCAGTGATGGTCGTGATGCTCGATGGCCCTCGAGATGTAGACCATCGACAGAAGCGTGAAGACGAGGGTCTGCACCGTGACGACGACGCAGCCGAGGATGTAGACGGGCACGGTCACGAGGCCCGACGCGAAGGCGGCGCCGAGGCCGCCGGCGATGAGGCCGAGGAAGGCCGTGAGCACGGCATGGTCGGCGAACATGTTGGCCGTCAGACGCACCGCGAGCGTCACCGGGCGGACGAGGTGGCTGATGACCTCGATGATGAAGATCAGCGGCGCGAGCCACCAGATCGGCCCCATGAAGTGCTTGATGTAGTTCCCGAAACCCTGCTCTTTGATCCCAAAGATGTGGGTCGCGAAGAAGATCACGATCGCCATGGCGGCGGTCGTGTTGAGGTTGTCCGTGGGCGGCAGGAAACCGGGAATGAGCCCGAGCACGTTCGAGAAGAAGATCACGAACGCACAGGTGCCGATGAGCGGCAGGAAGAACTTCGCCGCCTTCTTGCCCATCATGTCGACCATGGCGCCATAGACGCCGCCGGCGAAGAGCTCGACGAAGGTCGGGACGGTGAGCTTGGCCTCCGGGAGGACCGCGTCCTCCGGGTTCTTCATGCGCGAGCTCGTCGCGAGGCCGAAGGCCAGCAGAATCAGCAAGACGAAGACGAAGCCGAAGACGTGCAGCGCGTCGACGTGGCCACCGAAGAACCACTTCTCGCCGTGGTCGTTGAAGGGCGCGCCGAGAGCCGAGGTCCACGCGCTGGCGCTCTCCGGAAGGAGGCTGAACCAGGACCAGTGCTCGGGGAGGGACGACGCAGCTTCGGCGCTGTCGGGACTCGCCATCTCAGATCTCCTCCGGCGCGCCGAGGGAGACGTCGCCGGTACCGTCAGTCTGGGAGCGACCGGTGTCGCCGCCCATGTCCATGCCGTGCGCTTTTTCGCGCGGGCTGCCGTCCGCGGCGCCGCCTCCACCCAGGAGCGGGCCGAGAGCGATGCCGAGCACGAGAGCGCTGAAGCCCAGGGTGAGGCCCTTGAAGTGCAGCCCGAACCTGGTCACGAGGAGCCAGACGGCAAGCAGCAGGGCGCCGGACTTCAGCACGAAGAGGATCGCCGCGCCCTTCCCGCTCGTTCCGGCGCGCGCGATGCGGCGCGTCAGGACGCGGAGGGTGGCCCAGTTCAGGTTGGCGACGAGCGCGCCCGCGCAGGCCCCGAGCCCCCCTTCGGCGCCCCAGAGGACCGACGCCAGCCCGACGAGGACGACGCTCGCGGCGGCCATCACGGTCGTGATGCGGTCGTTGAGGTAGGCGCTCATGGGCTCGGGCGGGAGGAATCCGCGGAATCGTCGTTCGTCGTCGCGCGCGCCTCTCGGGTCAGGTCCGCGACCAGGGCCTCGATGCGCTCAAGGTCCGTCGCGGGCTCCTCGGCCTCGGGTGGCGCGGGCGCCGGCGGCGCCGTCTGCCGGGCGAGCTTCAGGAGGTTGTAGAAGCCCGCCGCGATGCCGAAGAAGAGCCCCGCGAGCTCGAGCGTCCGCCCCGTATCGAAGCGAGCGTCGAGCCAGCGGCCTCCGTACACGCCGATGAGCAGCAGGGCCGCCATCTCGAGGCCGATGCCCCCGAAGCGACCGAGCGCCTTGGCTTGCTCGGGCGTGAAGAGGGGCATGGCGACGTGCCGAAGGAGAGAGGGTTGCGTTGTCAGGAACCGGAGGCCGGAGCCTCGCGGAGAGAGCTAGGCACCACCGTCGGCGGCGCGTCGCGCGGCCACGTAGCACCCGGGTTTGGGAGGGTCAAGGACGGGAAAACCTCGGCGAGACCAAGGCGACGGGGACCTCACGCCAGGGCCGCGAAGGCCGCGTCGAAGGCCTTGGCCGTGGTCTCCATGGCGCCCTCGTCGTGCGCGAGCGACGGGAAGGCCGCCTCGAACTGCGAAGGGGGCCAGTAGACGCCGTTGTCGAGGAGCACGCCGTGCCATTTGGCGAAGGCGTCGCGATCGCAGGCGTCGGCGTCCGGCCAGCCCTTCACGGGGCCCCGGTCGGTGAAGAAGCAGGTGACCATCGCCCCCACGCCCTGGACCGTGCAGGGCACGCCGTGGGCGGCCGCGGCCTCACGAAGCAGGGTCTGAAGCCGATCGCCGAGGCCCTCGAGGCGCTCGTAGGTGCCCGGCTGCTTCAGGAGCTCGAGGGTCTTCTTGCCCGCCGCGACGGCCAGCGGGTTCCCGCTGAGCGTACCCGCCTGGTAGACGGGCCCGAGCGGCGCGACCTTGCTCATGATGGCCTCGGGCCCCCCGTAGGCGCCCATGGGCAGCCCGCCGCCCACGACCTTGCCGAGGCAGGAGAGGTCCGGGGTGATGCCATAGCGCTCCTGGGCGCCCCCGAAGGCGACGCGGAAGCAGCTCATGACCTCGTCGAAGATCAGGAGCGCCCCGTGCGCGCTCGTGAGGCGCCGGAGCGCCGCCAGCCACTCCGCATCGGCCGGCACGCAGCCCATGTTGCCGGCGACGGGCTCCAGGATGACCGCCGCGATGCGCGGGCCCTGCTCCGCGAAGATCGCCTCGAGGCCGGCCAGGTCGTTGTACTGGACCATGCCCGTGGTGGACGCGATCGACGCCGGGATGCCCGCGCTATCGGGCTCGCCGAGGGTCGCGAGGCCCGAGCCGGCCTTCACGAGCAGGTAATCGGCGCCGCCGTGATACCCGCCCACGGTCTTCACGACGACGTCGCGCCCCGTGTAGCCGCGGGCGAGGCGGAGCGCGCCCATCACGGCCTCGGTGCCGCTCGAGACGAGGCGCACCATCTCCATGTGCGGGTGCGCCTCGAGGATGCGCTCGGCCATCTCGGTCTCGCCCTTGGTGGGCGCGCCGTAGCTCGTGCCCCGGGTGGCCGCGTCCTGGACCGCGGCGACCACCTCCGGGTGCGCGTGGCCGAGGATCATCGGGCCCCAGGAGCCGACGTAGTCGACGTATTCCGTGCCGTCGGCGCCCACGAGGGTGCAGCCATGGGCCCGGTCGACGAAGACGGGATCACCGCCGACGGGGCCGAAGGCGCGCACCGGCGAATTGACTCCGCCGGGCATGCGCTTCCGGGCGGCGGCGAAGAGCTCCTTGGAGACGGGATCAGCCATGGGCGGGACCTTCGTGCCCGTCCCCAGGTGAGGTCAAGCGATGGCCCGTTGAGCTTCCCGTCACGGCCTGAAATACTGTCTGCTCGGTGTCTTCTGCTTCCAAGCCTGCGCTTCGCCTCGTTTCCAGCCCGGCCCCCGCTCCGGAGGCCCCGGACCCGCGCATCGCGCAATGGGAGGCGGAAGCCCGCCTGGTGGAGGGGCTACGGCAGGGCGAGCCGAGCGCCCCGGGCCTCCTCTACGACCGCCACGCGCCCTACCTGCGGCGCGTGCTCGCGCGCGTCCTCGGGGTGGACGACGAGCTCCCGGAGGTCCTTCATGAGACCTTCGCGCAGGCCCTGGCGTCCATCGACTCGCTCGACGATCCGCGGCGGCTTCGGGCCTGGCTCGTACGCGTCGCGGTGTTCACGGCGCGGGGCACGATCCGGCGGCGGCGGCGCCAGCGCTGGCTTCGCTTCGGCGCCCCGGAGGACCTTCCCCCCGCCACGACGGCCGGGCACGGGGCGCGTACGGAGGCTCGGGCGACGCTCCGCCAGGTCTACGCGATCCTCGACGAGATCCCCGTGAAGGAGCGCGTGCCCTTCACGCTCCGCTACTTCGAGGGGCTCGAGCTCACCGAGGTCGCCGACGCCTGCGACGTCTCCCTCTCCAGCGTGAAGCGCTACCTCAAGCGCGCCGAGGAGCGCTTCGTGCGCCTCGCCCACGCCAACCCCGAGGTGCGTGATCGCCTCGCCCGCAGCCCGCGCTTCGCCGCCCGGCTCCGGGAAGCGGGGCTCGTGCCGAGCCTCGAGGTGGCGCAGGAGGCGCGGTGACGGAACCTCGCGACGAG
>JBCDGX010000523.1:0-4743 GCA_038750805.1 Myxococcota bacterium | reverse complement strand
TTCGGGTTCGACGCGGGAGATGCGGGGCATCTTCGAGGAGGAGCGGGGACGAGATCGACGCCGAGGGCCGCAGGCATCCATCATCTTCCCTGTGGCGGGGTACTAGGCCGGGAGGAGGTCCAGGAGCTCGCCGTGATGCGCGTCGGCGTAGTAGGCGAGCGCGTTCATGGCGTCGACGAACTCGGACTCGTCGAGCTGCTCGATCGGGTAGTCGACGGAGAGCACCACGTCGAGATCGTCGTCGATACTGAACTTGGCCATCATCACGACCTGGTTGAGCTGGAGCAGCCGGTCGTAGAGCGCACGGCAGGCGACCTCGTTCTCGGGGGAGCGCACGAAGGGCACGACGGCGAAGGTCAACCAGCGCGTCTCCCGGTCGAGGCGCACGAGGTACGGAAAGTGCCGTCCCGTGCTGCAGCGGAAGCGTCCGCGCCACGTGTCGTCGGTGAGCCGCGTGAAGTTCCAGCCCCCCGCCGCGAGGAGCCGCTCGACCGTCTCCGGCGTCGGATCGAGCTTCTCGCTGCGCGTCGGGGCGGCCATCGGCGGGACGATAGAGGCTCCGCCCGCGCGCCTCAAACGCGCCGGAGCCACGCAAGCGTGCGCATTGACACGCGATGCGGCCGTTGGTAACCGCGGCTGTCGGCGGGCCGGCTGGGGAGTACGCGCGCGCCGGAGGAGTGACACCGTGGGTCGTGAATCGGGACTGGGTAGCGCACGCTCGTGCGCGGTGGAATCACGTGGAAGCCGCGCGCGCCGCGTCTTCGTCGGCTGCTTCCTCGTCGTGGGGCTCGCGTGCGGGGCTCCGGCCCGGCAGGCCGCGTGGGAAGCCACGCCGGCCGCCGAGGGCGTCGCGACGGGTGGCGAGGGCGGTGACGTCGCCGCCTCGCTGACCCTCGGGCAGGAAGGCTGGGCCAACCGCGACGAGGAGGCCGGGCTCCGGCAGGCCATCGCCGGCTTCCAGGCCGCGGTCGACGCCGACCCGGCGCAGCCGGAGGCCTGGGTCATGCTGGCCCGCAGCCACTACTTGCTCGCGGACTGCCACCTCTCCTTCGACGAGATGCGCACCGAGGAGAAGCAGTCGGAGTTCGAGGCCGGCACGCAGGCGGCCGAGTTCGCCCTGGTGCACGGCTACCCCGCCTTCGCCGAGCGCATGCGCGCCGGCGCGCGCATCGAGGAGACCCTCGACACGCTCGACGCCGCGGCCGTGCCGGCCCTCTACTGGCGCGCGAGCTCCCTCGGTAAGTGGGCGAGCGCCGACTTCGCGACGCTCCTGTCCTACAAGGACGAGATCAAGGCGATCATGCAGACCTGCCTCGACCTCGACTCGGACTACTTCCACTCGGGCCCGAGCCGCTACTTCGGCGTCTTCTACGGCCGCGCCCCGGGCTTCGCCGGCGGCGACCTCGAGCAGAGCAAGACCTTCTTCGACACCTCCCTGAGCGAGGCCCCGAACTACTTCGGCACGCGCGTGCTCATGGCCCAGGACTACGCCGTGAAGGCGCAGGACCGGGCGCTCTTCGAGGAGCAGCTCAACATCGTGATCCAGGGCGATCCCGAGGCCGGCGGCCTCGAGATCGCGCCGGAGAACCGCTGCGAGCAGCGCAAGGCCCAGGTCCTCCTCGACAAGGCGGACGAGCTCTTCGAGTGAATCGCGACGTCGCGCGTGCGTCGGAGTGCACGCGCGGCGTCCGTGCGGGTGTCGACACCAGCAGTGGGGAGAGTCGGATGAATCGGAGACAACGGGTGCTTTTCGGGAGCGCGGCGAGCTCGCTCGTCCTCTCCCTCGCCTTGGCGGCGCTGGCGCCGACCGGGGACGCGGGAGCCCAGGAGACCATCGAGATGAAGATCGCCACGGTCGCGCCCGAGGGCACGCCGTGGGAGAAGCAGATGCGCCGCTTCCGGAAGCACGTGCAGGACGGCACGGCCGGGCGCGTGCGCGTGAAGATGTTCATGGGCGGCTCGCTCGGCGGCGAGAAGGCGCTCGTACGCCGCACGGCCCAGGGCAGCATCCAGGGCTGGGGCGGCTCTACGGCCGCGCTCGGCTCGCTCGTGCCCGAGCTGAACGTCATCGAGAGCCCCTACCTCTTCCGGAACGAGCAGGACGCCGACGGGGCCCTCGATAGCGCCGCGGTGCTCGGTCAGGTGAAGGAGCTCGTGCAGGGCCGCGGCTTCGTGTTCGGTTTCTGGGCCGAGAACGGCTTCCGGAGCTGGTTCACGGAGGATCGGCCGATCAGATCGCCGGCGGACCTCCGAGGCCTCCGCATGCGCTCGCAGGAGTCGCCGGTGCACCTGGCGACGTACCGGGCCTTCGGCGCCACGCCGGTGCCCATCGACGTGACGAACGTGCTGACCTCGCTGCAGACCAACGTGGTCGACGGCTTCGACAACACACCGCTCTTCGCCATGGCCTCGAGCTGGTACCAGGCCGCGCAGCACCTGGTGCTCAGCGAGCAGAGCTACCAGCCGGGCATCGTCGTGTTCTCGAAGCGCTGGTTCGACGGCCTCCCGGACGACGTGAAGGCGGTCATCCAGAACGTGCCTTCGAACGTCACCCAGCAGGGCCGGCGGAACGTGCGCCGCATGGACCCGATCCTCATCCAGAACATGGAGCGCTACGGCATCACCGTGCACCGGCCCTCGGCGGCCGAGCGCCAGGCCTTCGCGCAGGCGTCCCGGAACGTGGCGAACCAGGTGGCCAAGAAGGCCGGCGGCAACGCCCGGCGGCTGCTTCAGGCCATCCGCGACAACTGAGCGCCGCGCGCTCGTGAAGGGAGGCCGGGCTCGGACGAGTCCGGCCTCTTTTCGTTCGGGGCCGCGCGGCCGCTCAGTCCATGTCGCCGTGGACCCAGATCCACGTGCCGCCGACGTCCTCGGTCGGGTAGGCCGAGTGCCAGCCCTCCGGCAGCGGCGGGTCCGTGAAGCCGAAGACCCAGCGCGAGTCGAGGGGGGCGAGGTTCACGCAGCCGTGGCTCCGGGGCGCGCCGAAGGAGTTGTGCCAGAAGGCGCCGTGGAGCGCGTAGGCCAGCTCGAAGTACTGGACGTAGGGGACGTCGTCGACGCTGTAGGGGCCGTCCACGGCCGTGTCGCCGTCCATGGTGTCCGTGAGGTGCTTCGACTTCACGCGGAAGAGGCCCCGGAGGGTCTCCCAATCCTCCTCGCGGCTGGGCACGTTCTTCTGCCCGCTGCTGATGAGGGTGACGTAGACCGGGCGCTCGCCCTCGTAGGCGACGAGGGTCTGCGTCGTGAGGTCGATATCGAGCCACTTCTCGCCCTCGCCGATCTCGCTCGGGCGCTCGCCGGGCATGGCGACGCGGAGGTCGCGATCGCGGAGCCAATGCTCCTCGTCGACGCGGTAGTAGGTCTCGCGCCCGTCCTCCACGGTCTCGAGCACGGGGTGGCCTTCGTGGAAGCGGACGCGTCCCGGCGCGCGACGGAACCGTCCGGCGTCGGTCCGGCGGTAGCGCACGACGTTCCGGCGGCGCACGACGAAGGCGTAGGGGAGCGTGACCTCCTCGCCGAGCTCGACGCCCTGGAACTCCGAGCCGGCGCGCGGGTTCACGGCCGTGTAGGGCACGAAACCGTTGGCCTGGGTGCGCCAGTAGCGGCGCCCGTTCCGGCGGAAGTTGCCGCGGTCGAGGCTCACGTAGAAGCCGCGCATCAACCAGCGCATGACCACGGAGTCCGGGTCGCCCATGAGCGTGTCGAGGGTCGGGCCCTCGTCCTCCTCGGGCTCCTCACCGTCCGCGGCGACGGCGGCCAGGACCTCCGCGCCCGTGACCGGCGCCGGGGCCATGCTCGGGGCCGCCGGCGCGTCCATCGTGGGCGCCGGCGCGTCCATCGTGGGCGCGGGCGCGTCCATGGTGGGCGCCTCGGCCACCATCGCCGGGGCCTCCATCGCGGGAGGCGGCGGCTCCATGGAGGGCGCAGCGGCCTCGGCGGCCATGGGGCTCGCCTCCGCGGAGGCCGCGCCCTCGGCGGCGCCGCCCTCCCCCTCGCCTTCGGCGGGCTCCATGCCGGGGGGGCGCCAGTTCTCGTACTCCATGGCCTCCTCGTCGTTCGGAGGCCGGCGGTACATGGGCACGCGGCGGCGGATGAAGCCGTACTCGTAGGGGAGCGGCTCCTCGAGCGAGGGCTGCTTGGCGCGCCGCTCCGGCAGGCGCCGCCCCTCGAAGGCGATGACGTGGCGCTCGTTGCAGACGAAGCCGCCCGTCGTAAGCTCGTACCAGCCGCCGCGGCAGCGCTCGAAGCCCACGGGCTCGGCCGTCGTCGCCTCGAGGACGGCCCCGGCGCGCAGGTACCCGATGCGATCCGCTTCCCGGCTCGGTGCCGCTCGAACGGGCACCACGAAGCGCTTGGCGAAGATGCGCTTGGGCGGGCCGGCGGGCTCCGCGGGCTCGGCCTCCGCCTCCTCGTCGGCGGCCTCCGCCTCGACCTCCGGCGTCTCGCCTTCGGCGATGGCGGGAGGGGCGTCCGCTTCGGGGGGCTCGGGAGACGCTCCGCCGGCGCAGCCGACGAAGATCGCGAGGATGAACGAGGCGCGCCAGCCGGCGCACGCGGTCGGGGGCGTCGTGCTCTTCATGGGAAGGAAAAACCGAGAAACGTCCCGCGGCGGGGCTGGGCGTGATTTCATGGGCCTCTCGGTGCGTCAACCCGGCATGCACACGCTCCCCTTCCACCGCGTCGCGCCGGTTCCCGACCCGAAGGGGTGGCGCGCAGCGTGAGGAGCCCGTGGTCCCGGTGGGG
>JBCDGX010000522.1:0-4743 GCA_038750805.1 Myxococcota bacterium | reverse complement strand
TCGCCGGCGGCGTGCTCTACGAGGACGGGGGCGAGCTCTGCCGCGCTCAGGTCGGGACGCGCTTCTCGCTCCGCGGCCTCCGGCCCTTCGAGCGGCGCCTCCCGGGCCCGCTCCAGGTCGGCGTCGCGAGCGACGGCCTCGGCGAGGTCACGGCCGAGCTCGACGGCGAGCCCTTGCCCCTCGAGGCCGCGGCCCTCGGCTTCGAGAGCGCCCCGACGGAGGTCGGGGCGCGCGGCTGGCACCGCATCCGCGTGTCCGTCGGCGACGACGACCGCACGCTCCGTTTCCTGGTGCGCCCGCCCGCGGCCACCTGGACCTCGGACATCGAGGCCCTCGCCAGCACCCATTGCTCGAGCCTCGGGGCCTGCCACGCGGCCGATCGGACGGACCTCGAACGGCCGGACCTGAGCACCTGGGAAGGCTGGGTCGAGAACGCCGACATCATCTGGACGCGCCTCGTCGAGACCGGCGACATGCCCCCGGCCGAGGCGCGAAACGAGGAATGGGGCCCGGAGGTGCTGACCACCTTCCTCCGCTGGCTCGATGCCGGCCTCCCCGAGGGCGAGACGCCCACGGAGGGTGGCGGCGCGACCGCTCCGTAACTGGACGCGGCCTCATGGGTACGTCTCCCTGAACGTTGCTAGCGTGTCCTTGGCGCACGCGCCCCGAGACCTCGACGTGAGACGCCCGATTCCCATGGCCACCGGCGTGGCCGCGATGCTGCTGGCCCTCGTGGCCCTCCCCGCCGCGGCGGACCCGGACGCCGAGCCGAGCGCCGCGGTCACCCTCGCGGCCCCGGCGGACCCGCTCGCACGCCTCGCCGGTACCTGGGAGCTGAGCACGCCGCGGGCGGCCTGGCGCGACCGCGAGCGGGCCATCCGCCAGGCGACGGCGCGCCTCGGGCTCCTGGTGCGCGAGCCCGCGCGACGGCAGCTCCGCGACGAGATCCCCGTGCACTACCGGGTCGAGCTCGCGCGTGCGGCCGAGGGCCTCCGCACGCACGCCGGCGCCTACGACCTGACCTTCCCCGTCGACGACGCCCCGCACCCCTGGACCGACCCCTGGGGGAAGCGCATCGAGGTGCGCCAGCGCCTCGCGGGCGCGGCGCTCGTGCAGCGCTTCGAGAGTCGCTCGGGCGCGCTCACGCAGACCATGGCCGTCGATGCGCGCGGCGAGCGCGTTCGCCTCGACGTCCAGGTCGAGGCGCGGCGCCTGCCGCGGCCGGTCCGATTCAGCGTTCGCTACCGTCGGCGCTGAGCGCGCGGAGCCGGGCGAGGCGCCCCTCCCAGCGCGCGAGCTCCCCGTCGCGCTCGTCCACCGACGCGAAGCCCGTCTGGAGCACCTCGACGGTCACCCCGCTCGCCCCCTTCGCGGTCGTGAGCACCACGAGCGTCCAGCGCTCGCCCGCGAGGGCCCGCGCGATGAAGGTGCCGGGGATCTGCTCGCGGAAGGGTCGCGGGTCGTCGCCCCAGAACGCCCCCGCGGCCAGCGCCTCCCGGAGCGTCTCCAGGTCGGCCGCCAGGGGCTGCGAGAGGCGGAGGGCGGGGTTCATCAGTCGCAGTATTGCGTGCAGTCGGCGCGGCCCGTGCGAAGGCAGGCCTCACCGCCGATGCTCGCCGCGCCGAAGGGCGCGTAGGCCGGGTCCGCGAGGTCGAGGCCGCCGTCGATGGCGTCGCCGGCCGCATGCTGCGTCCACTCGCCGGTGCCGAGGTTCAGGCTGTAGAGGTCGTTCAGGTTGCCGAGGGCCGTGGCGTCGTGGCCGCCTGCGAGCACCAGCGTCCCCTCCCCGGCCACGAGCGTCGCCCCGAAGCGCGTCGGCGGCGCGTCGGGCCCGCCGCCGCGCACGCGCTCCCAGCGATCCGTCGTGAGGTCGAGGGCGTAGACGTCGTTCGGGTAATCGATGAAGTTCACCTGCCCGCCGAACACGTACATGGTGTCGCCGGAGACGGTGGCCGAGCGGTCGTAGCGCGCCGGGGGCGGGGTCCCACCCGGGGGCAGCTCGGACCAGGTATCCGTCGCGAGGTCGAAGACCCAGGTCTCCTGGTCCGGGATCTCCCCGAGGACCGAGCCGAGGTTCCCACCGAAGACGATCATGCGGTCGCGACCGGCGTCGTGGACCATGGTCGAGTTGATGCGCGCGGGCGGCCGGACCCCCGGGTTCGAATGCTCGGTCCACGCGAGCGTCTCGAGGTCGAGCGACCAGGTCGCGTTCTGGTTCGTCAGGCCCATGTTCCGCCCACCGAAGACGATCAGCCGGTTCCGCGCCGTGTCGAGGGCGCCAACCATACGGCCGAGGGGGCCGGGCCCGCCGCCGGTCGTCTCGAGCGTCGACCAGCGTTCGCAGGCGAGGTCGTAGCGCAGCACCTCGTCCGTCGCGACGGTCGACGGCGTGCACGAGGGCGGCGTCGGAGCGCCGCCGAGGTTGCCGCCGAAGACCACGATGGCGTCCCGGCCGGCGTCGTAGGCGGCGACGACCTCGCTCCGCCCCTCGGGGACGATCTCCGGGCCGCACTCGAGGCCCATGTCCGAGCCCATGTCGGTGCCCTGGTCCAGGCCGAGGTCACCCTCGGCGGCTCCCTCATCGTCCCCGCATCCGAGAGCGAGTATGGTCGAGGTTCTCGAGGAACGCATGCGCCGAGAGGCGCCTCGGGACGCGCCCGGGGTCACCGCGCCAGGCCGACCACGCTCACCCCGCCCCTTGCGCGAGAACGCGTTTCGACCAAGTTCCGCGGCCGTGGACGAGATATACGTCAACCGGAGCGCGATGAAGGCCATCACCCGGGCCGCGTCGCGGAGCTTCAGTCCCCGCCGGGCCGTCACCTGGGGGAGCTTCGGCGCCGCGTGGGTCGGGCTCCGGGCGGTGCTCCAGGCAGGCCGCGCGGTCGACGAGGTCCTCTTCCCCGAGTGGCGCGACCAGGCCGTGCGGGAGCCGGTCTTCCTCTTCGCGAACGGCCGGAGCGGCACGACGATGCTCCACCGGCTGATGAGCCTCGACGAGAAGAACTTCGCGGGCTTCAAGCTCTACCAGTCGATCTTCAGCGCCGTGGCGTACCAGCGCTTCTTCCAGGCCTGGGACAAGAGCGCCTTCGGGCCGGTCGGACGCGCCGGCGTGAACCTCATCAACAAGGCCTTCTTCGACGGCTGGCAGGGCATCCATGAGCTCGGCATCGACAAGGAGGAGGAGGACGAGGCCCTCTTCGCCTACGCGCTGAACAGCTCCGCCGTGTCGCTCCTCAACCCGTACATGGAGGACTACGAGGACATCGGCTGGCTCGACGGGCAGCCAGCCGACGACCGGCGCCGCTTCATGGATTTCTACGAGGCGACGCTGAAGAAGCACCTCTTCTCGGCGGGCCCGGAGAAGCGCTTCCTCAACAAGAACGTCTTCTTCGCGCCGCGCATCAAGACCATGCGCGAGCGCTTCCCGGACGCGCGCTTCATCTACCTCGTGCGGCACCCCTATGAGGCGCTGCCGAGCTGGCTGAACATGTTCTACGAGAAGTGGATCAGCCACTCGCCGGAGCTCGAGCACGACTCGCCGCAGGCGAAGACGCTCGCGCAGATGAGCTACGCCTTTTACCGCTACGTGCTCGAGGTCCGGGCGCAGATCCCCGCCGAGCAGCTCCGCTTCGTCCGCTACGCGGACCTCGTCCGCGATCCGAAGCGCGTCGTCGAGGAGGTCTATGCCTGGCTCGGCCTCGAGCTCACGCCCGCGTACCGCACCGTGCTCGAGGCCGCGACATCCCGGCAGCGCCGCTACAAGAGCAAGCACAGCTACTCCCTCGAGCAGTTCGGCCTGACCAAGGACGACGTCTACGAGGAGCTGAAGGACGTGTTCGAGGCCTTCGGCTTCGAGCGCTGAGCGCGCTTCAGGCGCCCTTCAGGGTTCCGTCGGAAGACGGACCATGACCCGCCGGGCATGCGTCGCGCTCCTCCTCCTCGGCTGCGGCGCCAGCGCGCCCGGGGCCGAGGCGTCCGGCATGGACGCGAGCGCCGCGGAGCCGGGCGCCGCGCCCGGGAGAGACCTCGGCGGCGACGCGATGGCGGACGCTGGCGGAGACGCGGGGCGGGACCTCGGCGTCGAGGGACCGGACGCCGGGGCAGACCGCTGCGCGCGTGCGGGCGAAGGCGCGACCTGCACGCTCCCGGCGTACCCCCGGCGCCCCTATCGCGTCTGGGTGCCGAGCGGGCCGAGCGACGCGCTCCCCGTCGTGCTCGCGCTCCACGGCGGCGGCGGCAGCGCCGAGAGCACGGAGCGGACGACCTGCGCGGGCGGGGACCTCCGCTCGCCGAGCTGCCTCCATGCCCTGGGCCAGCGCGAGGGCTTCGCAACCGTGTACCCGAACGGCACCGAGAACACCGACGAGGCCGGTCGCTTCCGCGTGTGGAACGCCGGAGGCAGCGACCCCTACATGTGCGTCGCCGGCCGCGCCTGCACCGAGAACGTCGACGACGTGGCCTACCTCGAGGCCGTGCTCGACGCGCTCGCGGCGGAGCTCCCCGTGGACCCGGCGCGCGTGTACGCCACGGGGCTCTCGAACGGCGGGGCGATGGCCCATCGGCTGGCGTGCGAGCTCGCGGAGCGCGTCGTGGCCATCGCGCCCATCGGCGCCGGCAACCAGCTGGCGACGAGCGCGCCCTGCACCCCGGCCGAGCCCGTCGCCGTGATGCACGTGCACGGGACGGCGGACCCCTGCTGGCGCTATCGCGGCGGCCCCGTGGGAGGATGCATCGGCGACCCGG
>JBCDGX010000521.1:0-4748 GCA_038750805.1 Myxococcota bacterium | reverse complement strand
GCGGGCGAGACGCTTTTTTCTTCGCCTCGGGCCGCCAATTCGGCCTCCAACTCGGCAATCCGCTGCTTCAGTCGGATGACGACGGAATCTGGATAACGGCGATGAATGTGCTGCGGGCAGTTCACGTCCCAGGCCTCGACGTGGAAGAGGATCACCCGCTCGGGCACCGCGCGGTAGCCCTCGGGCATGAGCTCGCGCGCCTCCTCCTTGCCCTCCCGCACCTCGAGGCGACCCCAGAGCTTCACGCGGCGCCGGTGTCGGTAGTCGATGGTGAAGAGGAAGGCGCGCTCGTTCTCGCTCGCGTTCCCGACGGTGATGTACTGCTTGTTGCCACGGTAATCGGCGAAGGCGAGGGTCCGCGGCCCCACGACGCGCAAGAAGCCCGGCGCTCCGCCGCGATGCTGCACGTAGGGCTGCCCCGCCGCGCTGGCCGTCGCGAGGAACACGCTCCGCTGCGCCTCGAGAAACGCCTGGAGATCCGGCGTGATGTCCGCCTCCATGTCCCGGCCCGCGTAGGCCTGGCGCGAGCCGTGGGCCTCCTGGGCGGCTTTCACGGCAGGGGAGAAGGCGATGTCGATGGGTCGCGGCGCTAGCTCCGTCATGCATGTTCGTACGAACGTACGTTCGGAACGTTACCTGCCCCGGGGCATCAGCTCGGCAGCTCGGCGGCCAAGCGCTGGCTGGCCCGCCAGCCAATGAGCATGCTCGGCGCGTTGAGCGCCGCGACGGGGGCCACGGGCATGAGCGACGCATCGGCCACACGCACCCCCTGCACCCCGCGGAGCGCGAAGCTCTCCGGGTCCACGGCCGCCCCGCGGTCCCGGCCCATGCGGACGGTTCCCGCGAAGTGATAGGTCGTCATGAGCATGCCGCGGAGGTAGGCGATGCGGCCCTTCCGCCCGAGCTTTCCGAGGGGCCCCGGGGCGAGGGGACCGCCGTACCAGCCCGCCAGCGCCCCCGCGTTCGCGATGGCCTCCGCCGTCTCCATGCCGGAGAGGAGGGTCTCGAGGTCGTCGGGCTCGGCGAGGTAGCCGGGGTCGATAATGGCCGGCACCGAGGGATCGGCGCTCGCCAGCGTGAGCGAGCCGCGGCTCTTCGGCTTCCCGAGGATGACGACGATGCCCCACATGGACTCGACGAAGCGCTTCACGCTCCCGGCGGCGAAGAGCCCGCGGAGCCCGGCGCGCACGCCCTGGCGCGCAGGGCCCTGACGAAGCGCCTCCGGGAGCACCATCCCCGGCACGAGGCGAAGGAGCCCCTCGAGGAAGGAGGACCGCGCCGGGTAGAAGACCAGGCAGCTGTCCGCCTGCTCGGGGGCGAGGTCCGTCACCCAGCCCTCGCCGTCGCGGACGCGCCCGCGCCCGAAGCGCGCGAAGCCGTAGAGCTGCGGCGCGTTCGCATCGACGGGACGCCGGCCGCGGAAGAAGAGCGGCACGTTCGGGTGGTCGTGGAGGTTCCGCCCCACGGCGGGCACCTCGGCGACCTGCGCGAGGCCGTGGGGCCGGAGCGCCTCGCCAGGCCCGATGCCGCTCCGGAGGAGGAGCGAGGGGGTCTCCAGGGAGCCGGCGGCGAGCACGATCTCGCCGTGCTTCGAGAGGCGCGCGACCTCCGGCGAGCCGCCCTGGTCGTACACGACGCCGGTGGCCCGGCCCTCCTCGAAGGTCAGGCGGAGCGCCCGGGCGCCCGTCCGCACCTCGAGGTTCGGGCGCTCGCGGACCGGGCGGAGGAAGACGCGGTAGGAGCTTCGGCGGGCTCCGCCGTTCGAGCCATCGCGGTTCATGGCCTCGTGGCCAAGCACGCCGCCGAGGTCACCGTCGTTGAGGTCGTCGCTCCGGCGGATGCCCTGGGTCGCTGCGGCCGCGATGCACGCCTCGGTGAAACGCGTGGAGGGCAACGGCGCCGGCCGGAGCCTCTCCTCGAGGGCTTCGAAGTCCGTCGCGACGTCGTTCCAGCGCCAGCCCTTCGGCCAGGCGTCGTAATCCTCGCGGGCGCCGCGCGTGTAGACCATCGCGTTGACGCTGCCGCTGCCGCCGAGACCGCGCCCCGTGCCGACGAAGAGCGGCCGGTTCCCCCAGCGCGCGTCGCTCACGCTGAAGCGCTCGTAGAGGAGCGCGTCGTTGACGAAGGCCTCCTTGTAGCCGCCGGCCGTGAGGGTCTCGGGGTGGTGCTCGGCGTCCGGGCCGGCCTCGAGGACGAGGACGCGGCGCCCGGGCGCGGCGGAGAGCTCGGCGGCGAGGATGGACCCCGCCGAGCCGCCGCCGACGACGATGACGTCGAAGGTGCTCATGGCGCGTTGCTCACAGACCGAGGAGGTCGCGCAGGCCGGCGAGGCGCTGGCGCGCGCTCTGCCCGTAGAGCGTCCGCAGTACGCCGCGGGTGCGGCCGTAATCGCCGCGCCCGACGGGGTAGAGCTTCGCCGGGATGCCGAGGTTCACGCGGTCCTCGAGCACGGCCTTCTGCTGCGTGCAGGCGCGGAGTCCCTCGCGGCCGTTCAGGCGCCCGAAGCCCGAGCCCTTGAGGCCGCCAAAGGGCAGGCCCTGGACCATGTAGGTGAAGCCGAAATCATTGATCGATGCGCCTCCGGTCTGGACGCGGCGGCTGATGCGCCGGCCCCGCTCGGGGTCACCGGTGAAGACGGTCAGACCGAGCCCGTAGGCCGTGCCATTCGCGACGCGCACGGCCTCGTCGTCGTCATGCACGCGACAGATGGCCATGACGGGACCGAAGGTCTCCTCCTGCATCACGGCCATGTCCGGCGTGCAGCCCGCGAGCACCGTCGGCGGGAAGAAGTTGCCGCCCCGCGGGGCCACGCTCACGTCGCCGCCGACGATGGCCTCGGCGCCCTTCGCGATGGCGTCGTCGACGAGGGCCTTCACGATCTCACGCTGGTGGGGCGTGACGAGCGCGCCGACGTCGACCTCGCCCGGCGAGCGATGGGGCACGCCGAGGCGAAGCTGGCCGGCCAGCTCCTTGATCCGCGCCACGAAGGCGTCGTGCACCTTCGCGTGCACGAGCGTGCGCTCGGCCGCGAGGCAGTTCTGGCCCGCGGCGATGAAGGAGCCCGCGAGCGCCGCGTGGGCGGCGGCCTCGAGGTTCGCGTCGTCGCAGACGATCATCGCGTCCTTGCCGCCGAGCTCGAGGATCGTGGGCGTGAGCGTCTCGGCGCTCGTCCGGAGGACCCTCTTGCCGTTGCCCATGGAGCCCGTGAAGACGATCAGCTCGACGCCGGCCTGGATCAGCGCTTCGCCCGCGCGGCCATCGCCGTGCACGATCTGGAGCAGCGCCGGCGGAAGGCCGAGCTCCGTGAGCACGTCCTCCCAGAGCGGGCGGAAGCGCTCGGCGCTCCAGGCCACGTGCTCGCTCACCTTCACGATCACGGCGTTGCCCGCGTAGAGCGCGGGGATGGCCGGGCCGAGGATGTTCTGCAGGGGGTAGTTCCAGGGCGCGATGATGCCGATGACGCCGCGCGGGTCGTACTCGATGCGCGCGCGCTTGTGCACGAAGAGGCCGCTCGGGACCGGCTCGTCGGCGAGCAGCGCCTCGCCCTGATCGACGGTCCAACGGATCTTCTCTGCGACGGGCCAGAGCTCGCCGAGGATCGCGTTCTCGCGGGTCTTGCCCGCGTCGCGCACGATGGCATCGACCACGTCGTCCGCCCGCTCGAGGAGGTTCTCGAGGATGCCGCCGAGGAGCTTCTTTCGCAGCGCGAAGGGGCTCGCCGACCAGCTCGCCTGCGCACGGCGCGCGGCCTCGACCATGGCGCGGACCTGCGCCGGAGTGTGGGCGGCGACCTCGCCGAGGAGCTCGCCGGTGGCCGGATCGACGCAGCGGAGGAGGTCGTCCGAGCCGACGGGCGCGTGGGCCGCGGGGGCGGTGACGGTCATGGCGCGGACCCTACTCCCCGCTCCCGGACCAGGCCATGCGGTCCGCGTGAGGTGCCCCGCGGAACCGGTGGGCCGTCGCCCCCGGGCCCGGACTCGCCGTCCCGAGCTGGCGCGACACGCGAGGTCCCGCACACTCCGCCGGTGAGCACCTCGAGCATTCACCTGGCCGAGCTCCTCGCGCTCGGCGGCGCGCCGGAGCTTCGTCGCGGGGCCGTGCGCTGTGCGGTCGCGGTCCCGGACCGGAACGAGCGTATCCAGGCGATGCGCGGCCTGCGGGTCGAGCTCGAGCTCCTCTACGGCGAGGGGCAGGAGAGCGACGAGGGCTTTCACGCCGGCCCCTGCACGCTCCGCCGGGAAGGCGACCAGGTCGTGGTCTACGTGGCCGCGACCCTCGAAGGCGCCGCCCGCTATGCGCCGGGCGGCGAGGGCGACGTCACGGAGCCGGGCGTCACGACGGACGAGGGGGACGCCACGGAGCCCGGCGGCTACCCGCCGGAGCTCGAGGGCTGAGCGGGCGCGCAAGCAGGTAGGCTCCCGTCCATGAGCGCCCTCCCCTCCGTGGCCGAGCTCGGCCGCGCCCTCCGCGAAGGCACGACGACGGCCCGGGAGCTCGCCGAGCTCGCGCTCGCGAACGCGACACACGGCGCCTACCGCACCCTGGACGCGGCCCATGCCCGGGCGCAGGCCGCGGCGGCCGACGCCGCCTTCGCCGCCGGCCGGGACCTCGGCCCGCTCCAGGGCCTGCCCCTGAGCGTGAAGGACCTCTACGGCGTCCCGGGCCTCCCCACCTTCGCCGGCGCGCCGACCCGGCTCCCGCCGCGCTTCGAGCTCGCGGGGCCCGTCGTCGCGCGGGCGCTCGCGCAG
>JBCDGX010000520.1:0-4751 GCA_038750805.1 Myxococcota bacterium | reverse complement strand
GTGCTGGCCGCCGTGCGCGCGGGCCTCGAGATGCCCCGGGACGCGCTCCGCCTGCCGCCGCGCCCTCCGCGGGACCTCGCCAGCGCCGCCTCCGTCGCGCTCGCCCAGGCCTGGGTGGCCCAGGTCGCCCGGAGCCACGGCCTCGACGCGGCCATCCTCGCGACGCGGGACGAGGTGGCGAGCTTCGCCCGCGGCGCCGAGAGCCGCCTCGGCAAGGGCTGGCGCCACGAGCTCGCCGGCAAGGACGTGGCCGCGCTCCTCGCGGGCGAGGTCGCGCTGGCGCTCCGCGACGACGAGCTCTGGCTCCTCGACGTCCCCTGATCGCGAGAGCCGCCGCACGGGCCTGCTGCTAGGCTTCGCGCATGGAGGCGGGCAGGTGAGCGTGCGCCGCAACGGCGGCCGCGTGGCCCTCGGCTTGGCTGGCGTGATCGTCATCGCCGCGGGCCTCAAGGCGGGCCGGCCGCTCGTCGCGCCGACGCTGCTCGCGGCCTTCATCGCCGTGGTCACGGCGCCCCTCGTGCTCACGCTGAAGCGGCGCGGCCTGCCGACCTCCCTCGCCGTCGCATCCGGGCTGCTCCTCGACGCCGCGGCGATCACCGGCGTCGGCCTCCTCATCGCCGTCTCCCTCTCGACGCTGAGCGACCGCCTGCCCTTCTACGAAGCGCGGGTCATCGCCCTCGAGGAAGGGCTGAGCGCCTGGCTCGGTACGCTCGGGCTCCGGGTCACGCCCGAGGACCTCGAGCGCCTCGCGGACCCCGGCAACCTCGTCGGGGTGGCGAGCGGGTTCCTCTCCGGGCTCGGGACCGTCGTCTCGCGCCTGGTGATGGTCCTGATCCTCGTCGGCTTCATGCTCGTCGAGGCGACCTCCGTGCACCGCAAGCTCGTCCGCGTGATCCACGACCGCGCGGACCTCCAGGACCTCCGGGAGGCCGGGCGCGAGGTGAAGGCCTACCTCGTCGTGAAGACGGTCACGAGCCTCGCGACGGGGCTCTTCGCCGGGCTCCTCTGCAAGGTGATGGAGATCGACCTCTGGCTCCTCTGGGCGCTGCTGGCCTTCCTCCTCAACTACATCCCGACCATCGGCTCCATCGTCGCGGCGGTGCCGGTGGTGCTCCTCGGGCTCGTGCTCCACGGCCCCGAGGAGGCGCTCGTGCTCGCCGTCGGCTACCTGCTGATCAACGGGATCATCGGGAACATCATCGAGCCGCGCTTCATGGGGCAGGCCCTCGGGCTCTCGCCGCTCGTCGTCTTCCTCTCGATGATCCTCTGGGGCTGGCTCCTCGGTCCCGTGGGCGCGCTCCTCAGCGGGCCGCTCACGATGTTCCTGAAGACCTGGCTCATGCACACCGAGGACCTCCGCTGGATCGGCGTGCTCCTCGGGCCGGCGCCGGACCAGACGGCGACGGGCGAGCTGGTCGCGCCGCAGGTGGCGTCCGAGGAGGAGACCGCCCGCGCGCCGGCCTAGTATCCTGAAGTTCGTCTGGGTCTACTCGCGCCGCCGGCGGGCGCCGAGGAGGAGCGCGAAGGCCACGGGGAAGAGCGTCCCGAGGCCGGGCAGGAGCGGACCGGCGGCGCAGCGCGTGCGGTTCGCCGGCGGGACCAGGACCTGTGCGGAGACCGCGCGCGGCGCCGTGGGGTCCTGCACGAAGACGGGGTCCTCGTCCATGTCCTCCGCGGCGATGTCCGTGTAGAGGCGCGTCAGCACGTAGCCTTCGCCCCCGTCCGGCGCGAGGGCGAGGAGCTCGTCCCGGACGGACTGCGAGAAGAAGCGGGTCGAGGTGAGCGCGAAGTCGAGCGAGGACTGGCGGAGGAAGGCCTTGCCCCCCGCGTCCTCGATGCTCTCCCGGGCCACCTCCCGGTAGTTCGCCGACCCGTCCGGGTTCTGCTGGAGGCGATGCGTCGCCAGCTCGGCGAGGTCGAAGTTCGCCGGGACGACGGGCTCCGGGGTCAGGAACCACGCAGTCACGGCGAGCACCGGCGCCGTCGCGATGGCCGTGAGGCGGAGCGGGATGCAGAGCTCGTCCGAGGCGTAGGTCAGCCGGAGCGGCTCGAGGGCCTGGAGATCGGCCGTGGCCGAGAGCCGGAGCGCCACGAAGTAGCGGCCTTCGGAGACGTAGCGGACGAAGAGCGGGATCGCCGCGTCGGGCACCGAGTAGCCGCTGTCGACGAGCCAATCGATGACCGCCTCGGGATCGTCGCCGGTGATCGTGACCGTCTCGTAGGGGCCTACGTTCGCGGTGCCGACGATCTCGACGCCTGTGCCGGGGTCGAAGGCCCCCGCGCGCGCCGCCGAGTCCCCGGACGCACCCAACCCCGCGCACGCGGCCCCCCCGGAGGAGCTGGGGCCCTGGAAGAAGACCGAAGGCGCCGTCGCCGCGTCGAGGTCGTCGAAGAGCTGCGGGTCGCTCGTGCCGATCTCCGGCTCCCCGGGGACCGGGATCACCCACGCGAAGTCCTCGATGGCGCCCTCATAGAGCACCTGCACGATCACGTCGGTCTTGTCCGGGCCGCTGTCGACGAAGGCGATGCGCTCCGCGTCCTGCACGATGGGCGGAACCGTGGCGAAGGTGCCGCAGACGAAGCCGCCGCAGGCGCGCGCAGGCGCCGGGAGCCCGAGGCCCGTGAGGAACGCGGTCGCGAGGACGCCGTAGACGCCGAGAACGGGAAAGAAGGCCTTCACGGATTGAAGGGTATACAAGAGGCGTACCCGCGCCGATGCGGGTCGCCGCGCGCCAGCCGGGTGCGGTGAGTGCGCCGAGGCGTCACGGAAGCTGAGCCAAAGCGCGCCGCTCGAGGCGGCGGAGGCGCTCTTCTCGGTCTTCCGCGGCGGCCTCGATCCTGCAGTGGAGCGACGTGTTGGCTTGCTTTGACGTTCGACGCCGGACCGCCCGGGCGCGCCCTGCGCGTCCGCGGCGCGTCCTCTCCGTCGCCACGGCGATGCTGGTGCTCTTCGTGGCCGGCGCCGCGCGGGCCCAGGAGCCGGGGCCCGCCGCGGACCCCGCCGCGGCGTGGACGCCGCGGGGGAACGGCGCCGAGCTCGCGGCCCCTCCGGCGCCGAATGCCTGGGCGCTCCCCGCGCTCGCTCCGGACCCCCTGGACCTCCGCGTCGGGCGCGGGGCGACGGCGGCGGGCTGGGCCGGCCAGGGCGCCATGGCCATCGCGACGGCCATCGTGCTCCGCGAAGCCTGCGAGCCCCGCTTCACGCAGGAGCGCTGCAGCTTCCGGCAGATCGACGGGCTCGTGCTCGGCTGGTTCACCGCCCGGCTGACGGCCAGCATCGGCTCGACCTGGATGGTCGCGGGCGTCTACGAGCGCGCGCTCCATCTCCGGCGCCAGGGCTACGACGTCGACCTCACCTGGGCGAAGCGCGCGCGCTGGGTGAACGCGCTCGGCTTCGCGGGGCTCGGCTCGCTCCTCGCCCAGCGCGCCGCCGTGAAGCTCGACCGGCTCGAGGCCGCGGGCCTCGAGGATCCGCGCCTCCCGCCGCCGGAGAGCGTCTTCATGCCGGACCTCGAGCGCCCCTTCCGCGTGCCTCGGCGCATGGTCCTCACCGTGGCGCCGCTCCAGTTCCTCGCGGCCGGCGCGCTGATCGGTCTCGCGACCTGCCACGTGACGCGGAGCGAATTCGGCCCGGGGACCGCGCGCCAGTACTGCTACGAGCCCTTCGCGATCTCGACCGTGGTGGCCGGCGCCGCGGTGATCGCGCTCCGCGGCGCGAGCCTGGCCTACTCGGTGCGCCTGCTCCGGCGCATGAAGGCGCTCCGGCGCGCGGGCTGGCCGGTCTCGCTTCGCCGGGCCCGCGCGGCCACGGCCTTCTCCCTCCTCTTCCCACCCCTCGGCCACGCCCTCGCGCGCTCGCAGCGGGACCGGCTCTACCGCTTCGGACCGGCGGGCGGCTCGGCGCCCTGAGCGCGCCCGAGGCCGAGGGACGCGAGCACGCGCTGGGCCGCGCGCACCGCCGGGAGCCGGCCATGCCGCACGTCCTCTTCGAGGGCCGCGAGCTCCGCCCGGCGGCCGGGATCGCGGTGGAGCGCCGCCTTCACGCCGTCGTCGACGAGGGACCAGAGCCAGCGCACCTGCTGCGCCTCGCGCTTGGCCTGCAAGCGCCCCGCCGCCGTCTCCTCGCTCCGGTGGCGGAGCACCTCGTCCCAGAGCGCGTCGAGGCCCGCGCCGGTGCGGCCGCTGCAGGTGAGCACCGGCGGCGCCCAGCCGGCGCGCCCGCCGCGCATGAGATGGAGCGCCGCCGCGTACTCGCGCTGGGCGCGCTCCGCCGGGAGCACGTTGTCCCCGTCGGCCTTGTTGATGGCGACGAGATCCGCGACCTCGAGGATGCCCCGCTTGATGCCCTGGAGCTCGTCCCCCGCGCCCGTGAGCATGAGGACCAGGTAGACGTCGACCATCTCGCTGACGAGGGTCTCGCTCTGGCCGACGCCCACGGTCTCGACGAGCACGACGTCGTAGCCCGCGGCCTCGCAGAGGAGCAGCGTCTCCCGGCTCTTCCGCCCGACGCCGCCGAGCGAGCCGCTCGTCGGCGAGGGGCGGATGAAGGCGCGCTCGTCCCGGGCGAGGCGCTGCATGCGCGTCTTGTCCCCGAGGATGCTCCCGCGGCTCACGCTGCTCGTCGGGTCTACGGCGAGCACGGCCACGTGATGGCCGGCCTCGACGAGCTTCATGCCGAGCGCGTCGATGAAGGTGCTCTTGCCGACGCCGGGAACACCGCTGATGCCGACGCGATGGGCCCGGCCCGTGTG
>JBCDGX010000519.1:0-4759 GCA_038750805.1 Myxococcota bacterium | reverse complement strand
GTCCGCGGCCCCATCGGGGCGCGCGCCGTGGGCAATCCGCACTTCGTCGACCACATGTTTCTGGCCTTCCGGCAGGTGGGTACGCCGAGCTACGGCGAGTACCCGCCGCTGCCCATCACCGTCGAGGCGGCGGTCCAGAGCCGCCTGCAGCAGCTCGCGGAGGCCGAGCGCGAGCTCTGCAAGCGCGCGAGCCTCTTCGTCCCGACCTTTGGCGTCGCGGAGCTCGAGGCCGTGGGCGTGGGCGAGCCGGGACCCGGCATCGCCGCGCTCCTCGACCGCGGCGTGCTCGAGGAGCGCGAGATCGGGACCTCGTCCGCCCGGACCTTCGCCTTCCGCACGGACCTCGTCCGCGAAGTGGCCGGACGCATGCTGACGCCCGAGCTTCGGCGCTCGCTCCACGGGTCCGCGGCCGAGGTGCTCGCGCGTGGCGCGCACGTCGACCCGGAGCGCGTCGCGCGGCACCTCGAGGAGGCCGAACGCCTTCGCGAGGCCTCGCGCTGGTACGCCCGGGCCACCATCGAGAGCTCGAGCCGCGGCGACTTCGGCAGCGTCCTTCGCTGCAGCGCGCGCGCCCTCGCGCTGGGCGTGCCCGACGATGCGCGCTTCAGCGTGTGCTTCCTGCGCGCCGACGCGCTCCGCTTCCGGGGCTCCGCCGACGAGCGGAGCGCGGCGCTGGAGCAGGCCATGGCCGCCGCGCGCTCGGACAGCGACGTCGTGCGCGTCATGGTCGAGGAGGCCGCCCATCACCTCCGCACGGGCCGGGTCCGCGAGGGCCTCGCGCGGGCCGGCGCCGCGGTGCGCGCGTCCCGGAAGCTGAAGGCGCCGGTGCTCGAGGCACAGGCGCACGCGCGCCACGGCGAAGCGCTCCTCCGCGCCGACCGCGGCAAGCAGGCGGAGGCCGCCTTCGACCGGGCGGAGGCCGCGCTCGAGGGTACGCCTTCGGCGCACGTCCAGGCGCTCGTCGCCGGCTACCGCGCGCACCTGCTCACGACCCAGGGCCGGCTCGGGGAGGCCCTCGCCGCGCGCCGGCGCGCGATCGCGCTCCTGGAGAGCGCCGGGGACCTTCGACGGGCCGCGCCCAACCAGGTGAACCTCGCGGACCTCCTCAACCGCCACGGCCGCTACGCCGAGGCGGAGGCGGCGCTGCGGCGCGCCGCGGAGATCTGCCGCCGCGTCGACAACCGGAGCGCCGAGGGCTACGCGCGGCTGAACCTCGGCTACACCCTGGTGCAACTCGAGCGCGTCCATGAAGCCCTCGGCGAGCTCGAGGCCGCGGGCGCCGCCGCCGAGCGCCTCGATGACGCCAACCTGGCCGCCTACGCGACCTACTATCGCGCCCGCGCGCACGTGGTCGCGGGGGACGCCGCGAGCGCCCGCGCCCTGGCCGAGGGCCTCCTGAGCGGCTCCGCCGCCGCCCCCATCGCTACGCTGGCCCGCGCCATTGCCGCGCGTGCCGCTCTTGCCGAGGGCGACGTGGAGAGCGCCCTCCGCCTCGCCCGCGAGGCCCTCGAACGGGTCCGGCGCGCCGGCGGCATCGACGAGGACAGGGCCGAGATCTACCTCGCCTTCATCGGGGCCGCCGAGGCCGCCGGAGACGGCGACGCGGCCGCCGCCGCGCGGGCCGACGGCCGGGCCTGGCTCGAGGAGACCGCCGGCCGCATCGAGGACGCCGAGCTCCGGGCGTCGTTCCTCGACGGCATCCCGGCCCACCGGCTCCTGGCGGGCCGCAGCGTCGCTCGGACCGCTTGAGCCGTCTCAGTCGATCGGCGCGACGGCCTGATCGGGCCGCGGCAGGTCGATGGGCGCCACGGCGCCGACGAGGTCGCGGAGCTCCCCGGAGAGGGCCACGTCGTTCTCCGCGCCGCCGCTCCGGACGAGCGCCTCGTCCCAGCGCCCGCCGGCGGAGACCATGCGGCTCACGACGGCGCCCTCGCGCTCACCCACGGAGGTGCCGAGCGCCCCGGCCACGCCGGCCTCGCTCTCCACCCGATTCGAGCCGTCGATGCAGATGCCGCGACCGGCGACGCAGGGCATCTCGTCGGGGCTCACGCCGCCGAGGTCGAGGAGCAGCCCGACCCGCTCGTTGTTGCTGAAGAGCACGTCCTCGAGGAAGAGGTCCGGCGTGGCGACGGCGTGGATGCCGTCGCCCATGGTGATCGCGCCGATGCTCCCCTCCTGTCCGATGGTGGTGCGGGACTCGTCGGTCCGCTGAATGGTCGTGCGCATGACCTCGACGTTCCGCGCCTCCACGGTGACGATGCCCGCGAGGCGCCCGTCCGTGAGCATCCCGTCGCTCACCATGAAGGCGTCGACCTCGCCGGCCCAGAACGAGGGGAACTGCTGGTTCATGGTCATGGGGGCCGTGTGCTCGGCGCTCCCGCCCTGCTGGATGACCCCGTACGCCTGAACGTCGACGAGGCGGAGCCCCTCGCTCCGCACGGTGGCCGTCGGAAAGCCCTCGTTCTGCACGTAGACGGCGGCGAAGGACTGGACGAAGCGCTGGTACTGGCGGGTGACCTCCACGTCCTCGAGCGCGAGGCTCGTCCCGCTCACGTAGACGCCGGTCCCCGAGTTCCCGGCGAGGAGCGATTGGCGGACGCGCGTGCTGCCGAGCTCGGCGTTCGCGTGCGCGATACCGAAGTTCACGAAGCCCCCGATCTCGACGTCCGTGACGTCGAGCTCCGCGACGCCGACCGCCAGGAGCCCCGCGTCCGAGGCGATCACGACCCGCTCGCCGCAGGCGTCGCAATAGGCCTCGAAGGGCCCGCAGGAACCGTCCGCGCAGCTCACGTCCTCGAGCGGTACGCCCGGCGTGCAGGTGTCGACGCGCGGCCCCGTGCACTCGGAGGCCGAGGGAAGCGGGTCGGGGACGAAGGAGCCGACGTTCGTGAAGACCGAATCGGTGGCGGCGTCCTCGTCGTCGGGAAGCGCGCCCTGGAGCCGCGTCCGCCGGACCTGCATGCGCTGGATGCCGTTCGCCGAGAGGCCGCTGCCCCCCCGCACGGCGATCTCCACGTCCTCGACCACCACCTCACCGGAGCCCTCGCCGGTCGCCTGCACGGCCCGGGCGCTCTTCTCGCTCTGGATCCGGAAGGCCCGGAGCGTGGTCGGCGCGGCGGAGGTCCCGGCCTCGACGCGCATCCCGACGATGCCGTCCACGTCGAGCACCGAGCGGCCGGCGCCGAGGCCCTGCAGCACGACGCCCGCAGGCAGCTCGAAGGAGCCCGCGATGGTGCAGCTCCCGAGCTCGACCACCTGCCCCGGCGCCGCGCTCTCGAGCGTCGCGGCGAGCTCCGCGGCGTCGCAGATTCCGCCGCCAGGGTCGTCACTGCCGCAGCCGAGCGCGAGCGCGCCAACCAGGGGGATCGCCACGATCCACTTCCCGCTTCCCATGGGTCGCACCCTGCCGACTCCCTTCGCACCGGTCAACGCGTCGTGAACCTCAGCCGGCGTCGAGGGCCACGCGAAGGGCCTCGTTCACGAGCTTCGGGTTCGCCTTGCCCTTCGAGCGCTTCATCACCTGCCCGACGAAGAAGCCGAGCACGGCCTTCTTGCCGTCGCGGTACTGCTGCGCCTGGGCGGGATGCGCCTCGACGACCTCGCGCACGAGGGCCTCGATGGCCCCCGTGTCGGCGACCTGGGCGAGGCCGTCCCGGGTCACGATGGCCTCCGCGCGCTCGCCCTCGTCGCGCATCTTCGCGAGCACGGTCTTGGCGATCTTGCCGTTGATCGTGCCCTTCTCGACGAGGGCCAAGAGCTCCGCGAGCGCCTCGGCCTCCACGGGGAAGCGCGCGTCCACGCCCTCCTGGACGACGTCCCTCAGCACCTCCGCCTGCACGAAGTTCGCCGCCTTCTTGCCTGCCTTCGGCAGGGCGAGGTCCGCCGCCGCGAGGCCCCGCGCGACGGCCTCGACGTAGCGCGCGAGGGCCGGGTGCGCGCCGAGCACCTTCGCGTCGTCCGCGGTCATGCCGAGCTCCGCCTGGAAGCGGGCCCGAAGGGCGTCCGGGAGCTCCGGGAGCTCGGCCCGCCGCGCCTCGAGCCAGGCCTCCCCGAGCGTGAGCGGCGGGAGATCGGGGTCGGGGAAGTAGCGGTAGTCCTCCGCGTCCTCCTTGCCGCGCATGGGCGCGCTCTCCTGCCGGTCCGGGTCCCAGCTCCGCGTCTCCTGGGCGACGCGCCCGCCGCCGCGGATCACCGCCTCCTGACGCCGCGTCTCGTGCGCGATGGCGTCCCGAACGAAGCGGAAGCTGTTGATGTTCTTGAGCTCGACGCGCGTGCCAAAGCCCTCCTGACCCATCGGCCGGATCGAGACGTTGGCGTCGCAGCGGAACGAGCCCTCCTCGAGGTTTCCGTCGTTCACGCCCGCGAAGACGAGCACGTCGCGGAGCTTGCGGAGGTAGGCCTCGGCCTCGTCGGGGCTCCGGAGGTCCGGCTCGCTGACGATCTCGATGAGCGGGACGCCGGCGCGGTTGAAGTCGACCAGCGTGGCCCCCGTATGCGGGTCGTGCGTGCTCTTCGCGGCGTCCTCCTCCACGTGGATGCGGCTGAGGCGCACCCGCCGCGTCCCCCCCTTCGCGAGCGGCACGTCGAGCCCGCCGCCCTCGTTCAGCGGCGCCGCGAGCTGCGTGATCTGGTAGCCCTTCGGGAGGTCCGGGTAGAAATAGCTCTTCCGGTCGAAGCGCGTCTCCGTGCGGACCTCGCTCCCGAGCGCGAGGCCGGCGCGCGCCGCGAGGGCCAGGGCCACATCGTTCGGCGCCGGCAG
>JBCDGX010000518.1:0-4773 GCA_038750805.1 Myxococcota bacterium | reverse complement strand
GACGGGGGCCGGGGCGTCGTCGCGCGCCTCCGGCTCGCCGGCGTCGTCGCTTCCACCCGCCAGAGCGGCCAGCGCCGCGACGGCCAGCAAGGCGACCAGGCCGAGGACCAGCTTCTTCGCCCCGGCGGCACGCGCCGGGAGCTCGACGGGCTCGTCGTCGTAGATCGGCGGGCGCGGAGGCGGCGCCGAGGGCGTCTCCGGCACCACGGCGCGCGTGCCCGTGGCCGAGAAGGAGCCCGTCCAGTCGGCACTCTGGTCGAAGCCATGCACGGCGAAGGGCTCGAGGGCGCGCCCGAGCTCGTTCACGGCGCCGTAGCGATCCCGTGGCGCCTTGGCCATCGCCGTCTCCACCACCGCCGCCAGCCCGGAAGGCACCTCCGCCCGGAGCACGTCCACCGGGACCGGGTCCTCGGTGGCGATCTTCACCAGCGTCTCGGCGTAGGACTCGCCCGTGAAGGGCCGGACCCCGGCGAGGCATTCGTAGAGGATCACGCCGAGCGAGAAGATATCCGTGCGGCCGTCGACGTCCTGCTTCCCCTGCGATTGCTCGGGGGACATGTAGTAGGGCGTCCCCACGACCTCGCCGGCGCGGGTGATCTCGAGGCCCGTCTTGTCGTGCCGCTCGAGCTTCGAGATGCCGAAATCGAGCACCTTCGGCGGCCGCGGCATGCCGTTCCGGTCCACCGGCAGGAAGATGTTGTCCGGCTTCATGTCCCGGTGGATGACGCCCTGCTCGTGCGCCGCCGCCACCCCGCGGAGCACGGGCATGAGCAGCTGGATGCACTCGGCGACCGGGAGCGGACCCTGCTCGAGGCGCTCGCCGAGGGTCCCTCCGTGCAGGTAGTCCATCACGAGGTAGTAGGAGCCCTCGAACTCCCCGAAGTCGTGGATGCCGACGACGTTCGGATGGTCGATGCGCCCCGACGCCTTCGCCTCGTGCTCGAAGCGCGCGACCGCCTCGTCATCGTCGACGAGCTCGGGGAGGAGCCACTTGATCGCGACGCGACGCTCGGTGCGCGTGTGCAGGGCCTCGAGCACGGCGCCCATGCCGCCGCGTCCGATGAGACGCACGACCTCGTACTTCCCGGCGATCACCGAGCCCGGCGGGGGGTAGGGCTGGTCCTTTCGTTCGGCCGAGTCGGCGCTCATGAGTCCCTTCCAGCGGCGCGTCGCGCCGGCGCCACGAGGGCGCGCACCCTCACGTTAGAGCCCCGAGGGGGCGCCGTCATGGACTCGATGGCGCTTGAAAGCGAGTGATACCGATCCCTTCCCGAGCCGCTAGCGTGCCCGCAGCGGGGCGGGCATAGTCCGGCCGTGCTTCGAGGGCTGCTCGCCTGGGTGCTCGTCACGTCGGTGCTGGGAGCGGCCGCGTCGGCGCAGACGCCTCCCGAGGATGAGGGCGCACCGGTCCCGGAGGCACCTCCCGAGAGCGCCGACGAGCCGCCCGCGGAGCAGACGCCGGCCGAGGACGCGCCCGCCGAGGACGCGCCGCCCGGAGACGCAACGCCCGAGGACGCCACCACCGAGAACGCCGCGCCGAGCCCCGAGGACGTGGCCCGGGAGACCGCCTTCCGCGCGCTCATCGCCGAGGCCTTGGCCGAATACCAGGCGGGCAACTGGGCCGAGGCGCGCGCGCTCTTCTTCCAGGCCCACCGGGTCCGTAGCTCGGCCAACGCCGTGCGCCTGGGCGCCGTCTGCGCCTACGAGCTCCGCGAGTACCCGAGCGCCGTGCGTGGCTTCGAGGAGGCGCTGGCGATGACCGAGCGGCCGCTCTCCGAGCAGCAGCGGCGGGAGGCGAACGAGGGCCTCGGGCGCGCCCTGCGCTTCCTCGGGACCGTGGAGCTCGCGGTGTCGCCGGCGGGCGCCGTGGTGAAGGTCGATGGGGTCGTGACGGCGCCGGACGAGCGCGGCCGGTTCTTTCTGACGCCGGGGACCCACGAGATCCGCGTGGAGGCGCCGGACCACGAGCCCCACGCACAGCGGGTCAGCTACGTCGGCGGCGAACGCGAGCGCCTGGCCATCGCGCTCGAGGAGACGCCCGAGCCGGTGATCATCGCACCGCCGCCGGCCGAGGCCGCCCGGCCGGTGATGACGGCGGAGCAGCGCCGCGCCCAGTCGCTTCGGCGCGAGCAGATCGAATCCGCGAACCGCTACCGCATCGAGCTGCAGACGCAGGCGGACGCGGCCAACGCCCGCTACCGCCGGCGCCTCAAGTGGGGCCGCTTCTTCGTCACCTTCGGCGCGATCTCGACCTTCGGCGCCGTGGGCCTTCGCTTCTACGCCGACTACGACGAGAACGCCGACCGCGCCGTCGCGGCCGGCTGCGCGGGCTGCGCGAGCGGCAACGCCAGCCGCCAGGAGAACCTCCGCTCGGCCTCGGGCCCGCTCCTTGGAATCGGCGTCGCGCAGATCATCGGCGGCGCCGCGCTCATCTACGCCGGGAAGCGCGTCAAGCGCGTGGCCGACGCGAACCTCCGCGACGACGCGGGCGCCCAGCGTGAGCTCGGCTGCAGCCCGCTCGGCGCGGGCCTGACCTGCCGGCTGAGCTTCTAGCGGGCCGGGTGGGACTCGCTCGAGAGCGTCCCCTCGCGGAGCTCGCCGAGCGCGTGCTCCGCGGCGGCCCGGGTGACGTCGCCGGCGCCGTGGATGCGAGCCGCGACGGTCTCCACTTCGCCGCCGCGAGCGCCGGCGGCGATGGCCACGGAGCGCGCGTGAAGGCGCATGTGGCCGCGCTGGATTCCGTCGGTCGCCAGCGCCCGTAGCGCCGCCAGGTTGCTCGCCATGCCGACGCAGCCGATGAGCATCGCCAGCTCCTGAGCGCTGGCGACGTCGGCGATCTGGAGCGCCAGCTGCGCGCCGCGATGCACGCGCGTCGGCCCGCCCACGATGCCGAGCGCGAGGGGCATCTCGAGGAAGCCCACGAGCCCGCCGTCGTCCCCCCGGCGCCAGGTGCAGAGGGGCGCGTAGCTCGCCCCGCGGCCCGCCCAGGCGTGCGCGGCGGCCTCGACCGAGCGCCAGTCGTTCCCCGTCGCGACGACGGCGGCGTCCACGCCGTTCATCACGCCCTTGTTGTGCGTGGCGGCGCGGTAGGGGTCGCGCTCGGCGATGTGCGAGGCGCGCACGATGCCGTCGCGCACGGCCTCCGCGGCATGACCGCCGAAGGCGAGGGCCTCGAGGGGCACGTGGGCACGTACGCGCACGAGCCGCCGGTCGCAGAGGTTCGTGAGGATCCGGAGCGCGACGCTCCCGCCGCTCAGCTCGGCGAGGCGCGGCGCCACGGCCTCGGCGACGGTGTTGACGAGGTTCGCGCCCATCGCGTCGCGGCAATCGACGTGAACGTGCACCGCGAGCAGCCCGTCGCCGAGGTCCCGCACCTCGAGGCCGCGCGTGCCGCCGCCGCGCCGCACGAGCCCCGGGATCGCCGCATCGGCGAGCGCGACGAGCTCGGGAGTGGCCGCCTCGATGCGCGCGGGCGCGTCCTCGGCGGCGTCGCTCAGGTGCACCTGGGCGGTCATCACGGGCTCGTCGGCCTCGGCCTGGAAGCCGTCGCCGGCCCGGATGATCTTCGCGGCGTTGCTCGCAGCGGCGACCACCGAGGGCTCCTCGACCACCATGGGCACCAGGTAGTCGCGGCCGTTCAGGCGGACGTTGAGGCCGACGCTGAAGGGAAGCGCGTAGGTCCCGATGACGTTCTCGACGGTCTTGTCCGCCGTGGCGAGCTCGAGACCCCCAGCGGCGAGCGCCTTCTCGAGGGCCTCGGGCGGAACGCCCAGGGCCGAGGCGGCGATCTCGCGCCTCTCGGTGACGCTCAGCTTGTAGAAACCGGGCAAACGGGACGTGCGCACGCTGCTTCTCCTTCGTACCCCGCGGCGCGCATGAGGCGTGCGAGGCGGCCCGGCATTACAAGCCCAAGCTCGGGTGTGTCACGAAGACTAGACACACCAGCTGTCAACCATACATGACAATCCGGGCTTTGACAGCTCTCACACGCGCGAGCGAGCGTGTGGCCCGCCGATCAGGAGGCGAGGGGCCCGGGCCCGCCGATGGGCACGTCCAGCGGCTCGAGCCCCGCCGCGCGGCACTCGGCGGTGAAGGCGTCCGCGGCGTCCTCCGCGAGGAAGAACGCGAGGGCGACATCTCCGCCTCCGGCTCCGCTCGGCTTGGCGGCGCCGCCCTGGGCCTCCGCCAGCGCCGCCACCCGCGCGAGCCGGGCTTCGACGATGGGGGCGCCCGCGGCCTGCCCGAGCGCGTCCATGGCCGCGTGGTAGCGCCGCGCCGCCTCGAGGATGGGCTCGCCCCGGCCGGCCTCGAAAGCGCCGGCGAAGGCCTCCGCCTCCGCCGCCAGCGCATCCATGCAGCGGTCGTGGAGCGCCGCGTCACGCGCCCGGAGTTTCTCCACCTCGGCGATGAGCGCGCGCGTGCTCGCCGCCTCGCCCGTCCAGACGACCCGGAGCACGAGGCCCTTCGGCGCCGGCACGGCCTCGGCTTCGTACGCCGGGTCCTCGACGCCCCCGGGCCGGCGGAAGCGGACGAAGCCCCCGAGGGCCGCCGCAGCCACGTCCGCGCCCGAGCCCCGGGGCGAGACTTCGCGATGGCCGTCCAGGGCGAAGCGAAGCGCCCGAAGGCGGACGGCGGGGTCCGCCACGTCTTGACCGTGGCTCGCGTGCACGGCCGCGGAAGCCGCCGCCGCGGCCGCGGCGCTCGAGCCGACGCCCAGCTTCTGACCCGCGCGCCGGAGCAGCCCCACGTCGACCCCGAGCTGGCCGGCGATGG
>JBCDGX010000517.1:0-4776 GCA_038750805.1 Myxococcota bacterium | reverse complement strand
CCGAGCACGCCGCGAGGGCGACGAGGGTGAGGGCGAGAAGGGCGGGACGTCGGGGGATGAAGCGTCGCACCGACGGACGCTAGCAAGCCTATGCCGACGCGCCCGCCGCCGCCGGGAAGCCCCGGACCACGCGGAGCCGCTCTCCGTCCCGGCGCGCCACGGCGATCAGCGCCCCCTGGTGGAGCAGCGCCGCCTCCTCGCCCTCGGCGAGCGCCGCGGCAACCTGGAGCACGGGGCGCCCATGCGCCGCGTCCTTCGCGCCCTCCCCGTCCACCTCCACCGTGGGAAGCACCTTCGCCGCCGCTTCCGCGAGCCCGAGCCGCGCTCCCCCGGCCTCGGCGCCCCCGCCCTCGGCCGCGAGCGCCGCGGAGGGCAGCGCGCCCTCGAGGTCGAAGGCCCCGCTCGCCGTGCGACGCAGGGCGACGAGGTGCCCGCAGGTGCCGAGGCGCGCGGCGAGGTCCCGGCCGAAGGAACGCACGTAGAAGCCCTTCGCGGCCCGAAGGCGGAGCCCGAGCGTGTGCTCGTCTTCCCTCCAGGCTTCGACCTCGTGGAGCACGACGTCCCGCGCGGGGACCTCGACCTCCTCCCCGGCGCGCACCCGCTCGTGGAGCCGCTTGCCGTCCACGCGGATCGCGCTCAGCGCCGGAGGGAACTGGCGGTGCGGACCGAGGAAGGCGCGCGCGGCCGCGGTGAGCGTCGCCGCGTCGAAGGGCGGCACGGGCGCCCGCGTCACGACCTCCCCGTCCGCGTCGTGGCTGTCGGTGCCCACGCCGAGGCGAAGCCGGGCCTCGTAGGCCTTGTCCGCCGCCGTCAGCCAGGGAACCAGCTTCGTCGCCTGTCCGACCGCGAGCACCAGCACGCCCGTCGCCATGGGGTCGAGGGTGCCGGCGTGCCCGATGGCCGAGGTCCCGAGAGCGCGGCGGGCGCGCGCGACCACGTCGTGGCTCGTGGGCCCGCGCTCCTTGTCGACGACCAGGACGCCATCGAAGGGAGCCTGCTGGCGCCGGCGACGCCCCACGGCTCAGCCCTTTCCGTCGAGGGTGATCTTCGCTTCGGCGCTGACCCGCTCGATGGTCTCGGCGACGCCCTCGGGCACCTGCGCGCCGGCCGCGGAGCGATGGCCCCCGCCGCCCAGGAGCGCGGCGATGCGGCTCACGTCGGCGTCGCCCGAGGAGCGGAGGCTGATCTTGGTGTCGATGCCCGCACCGCCGTCCGCCGGGAACTCCCAGAAAAGCGCCGCGATCTCGACCCCTCGGATCATGCGGCCGTAGTTCACCATGCCCTCGACCATGTCGTCGTCGGCGCCCAGCTCGTCGAGCATGGCCCGGGTGACGCGCAGGAGGGCGAGGCGCCCTTCGGCGCGGAGCTCGAGCGTGTCGAGAATCGCGCTCAGGAGCTGAAGGCGCTCGGTCGGCCAGCCCTCGAAGAGCTCGTAGGCGACGATCCACGGGTCGGCCCCGCCCTCCAGGAGCTCGGCGCCGAGGCGAAGGGCCTTGGCCGTGGTCGCCGGATAGCGGAACCCGCCCGTGTCCGCGACGAGCGCCGCGTAGATCGGCGTCGCCGCCCCCGGCGGCACGGGGCGCACGCCGAGGGCCTCCGCGAGGTCCATAACGACCTCCCCGGTCGCGCAGGCGCTCACGTCCCGCACCCGGACGTCGCCCACGTCGTCGTGGGAGGCGTGGTGGTCGACGATGACCAGGGGACCCCGCACCTCGGGCCCCGGGAGCCCCTTCGGCAGGAGCGCCTTCGACGCCGTGTCCATCACGAAGGTGGCCGCGAAGGTCCCGGTGGGCGGCTCGCGCTCGATGTCGTCCCGCGCGAGGAAACGCAGCGTGAGCGGCAGCGCGTCCGGGACGTAGATCACGGCTTCCTTGCCGAGCGCGCGGAGCACCTCGGCGAAGCCGAGCGCCGAGCCAAGGGCGTCGGCGTCCGGGCGACGGTGGCAGGCCACGAGGAAACGCTCCCCCTGGCGCACGAGCGCGAGGGCCTCCGCGTGGCTCATGCGCCCTCCTCGCCTTCGTGCCGGAGCTCGTCGAGGATGCCCTCGATGCGTCCGGCGGAGTCGACCACGTCGTCCCAGAAGAAGCGGAGCTCGGGCGCGCGGCGGAGCTGGAGCCGCCCCGCGAGCTGCGAGCGAAGGCGCCCGGCGCCGCGCTCGAGGGCTTCGACGAGGGCGCGCTGCCGCCCCGGGCTCGCCTGCCCGAGCGTCCGCACGTAGACGCGGGCGATGGAGAGGTCCCCGCTCATGCGCACCGCCGAGACCACCGCGTCCCGGGCTCCGGGATCGCCGAGCGTGCCCCGCATCAGGAGCTCGCCGAGCTCGACGCGCACGCGCTCGGCGACGCGCGCCGGACGGCTCGACCCGCCGTCTCCCCGGCTCGACTTCCGTGCCATCAGGCCCCGTCCTCGAAGGCGTCCCAGCGGCCGAGCACGGCGCCCGGGGCCGGCAGGCTCGCGCCCACGTGGAGCACCTCGGTCCGCACGTCGCCGAAGACGCCCACACCGAGCCCGCGCGCGGCCTCGAGCACGCTCTGGACCATGCGTTCGGCGTGCGCGCGCTCGTTGCTGACCACGGCGACGCCGATCTCGGCGCGCTGGTGCGCGTCGAGGGCGCCGACCTCGGCGACGCTGGCCTCGAAGCGGTGGCGAAGCCGGTCGACGACCGTGCGCACCTGCCCGCGCTTCTCCTTCAGGCTACGCACGCCCTCGAAGCGCAAGCTGAAGCGCGCGACGCCGACGACCATCGGTGCCCTACTCGTCCAGGGAGGCGGCGACCTCCTGGACCTCGAAGCACTCGATGACGTCGCCTTCCTTGATGTCGTTGTAGTTCTCGAGGCCGATGCCGCACTCGAAGCCCTGGGCGACCTCCGCGACGCTCTCCTTGAAGCGGCGGAGCGAGGCCATGGAGCCGGTCCAGACCACGATGCCCTCGCGCACGAGGCGGGCCTTGCCGGAGCGGAGCATCTTGCCCTCGACGACCATGCAGCCCGCGATCATGCCGATCTTCGGGATGCTGAAGGTCTGCCGGACCTCCGCCTTGCCGAGGTCGTTCTCGACCAGCTTCGGCGCGAGGAGGCCGGCCATCGCGGCCTTCACGTCGTCGATGGCCTCGTAGATGACGTTGTAGGTCCGGATCTCGACCTCGGACTTCTTCGCCATGGCCGAGGCCTTGCCCTGCGGGCGGACGTTGAAGCCGAGCACGATCTTCGGGCCTTCGGAGGCGCCCGCGAGCATCACGTCGTTCTCCGTGATGCCGCCCACGGCCTTGTGCACGACGTTGACGCGCACCTTCTCCGTGGAGAGGTCGTCGAGGGCCTTGGCGAGCGCCTCGATGGAGCCCTGCACGTCGGCCTTGAGGACGATGCGCAGCTCCTGCTGCTCGCCCTCCTTCATGAGCTGCTGGAGACGCTCGAGGCCGCTGGGACCGCCGCGGGTGACGGGACCCGCCTGCGTCTTCTGCTTGTTCGACTCGGCGACTTCCTGCGCCTTCTTGGCGTCGGTGACCTTGTAGACCTTGTCGCCGGCCTCCGGGAGCTCGTCCAGCCCGAGGAGCTCGACGGGGGTCGCGGGCCCCGCGGACTTGAGCTTCTTGCCCTTGTCGTCGGTGAGCGCGCGGACGCGGCCGTAAGCCCGGCCGGCGACGACGAAGTCTCCGGTCGAGACGCTCCCGTCGCGGATGAGCACGTTGGCGACGACGCCGCGGCCGCGGTCGAGCTTCGCCTCGAGCACCACACCCTCGGCGGGGATCTTCGGGTTCGCCTTGAGCTCGAGGATCTCCGAGGTGAGCACGACGCCCTCGAGGAGCTCGTCGATGCCCTGGCCGCTGATCGCCGAGGTCTGCACGTACATCGTCTCGCCGCCCCACTCCTCGGGGCGGAGGTCGATGGCCGCGAGCTCGTTCATCACCTGCTCGGGGTTCGCCTGCGGCTTGTCGATCTTGTTGACCGCGACAATGATCGGAACCTCGGCGTCCTTCGCGTGGCTCGCCGCCTCGCGCGTCTGGGGCATGACGCCGTCGTCCGCCGCGGTGACGAGGATGACGACGTCCGTCGCCTGCGCACCGCGGGCGCGCATCTCCGTGAAGGCCGCGTGGCCCGGCGTGTCGAGGAAGACGACCGGCCCCTTCTTGGTCTTCACGCGGAAGGACGAGATGTGCTGGGTGATGCCGCCGGCCTCGCCTTCGGCGACGTTCGCCGAGCGGATCTTGTCGAGGAGCGAGGTCTTGCCGTGGTCGACGTGGCCCATGATGGTCACGACCGGCGCGCGGGTGATCTGGTCTTCCTCGCGGTTGTCGAAGTCGCCGCGGGCGTCGACGACCACCTCTTCCTTGGAGCGGGCGACGTCCTCGACCTCGTAGCCGAAATCGCTCGCGATGATCGCGGCGGTCTCGGCGTCCAGCGTCGAGTTGATGTGGATGCCGCCCTGACCCATCTGCATGAGCTGCATGAGCAGGTCCGTAGCCTTCATGCTCATGCGCTGGGCGAGCGTCTGGAGGCCGATGGTCTCCTCGATGCGGATCTTGCGCTTCTGCGCGCTCGGCACCGTGATCTGCGTCTGCTTCGGCTTGACGCCGGCCTTCATGCGACGGCCGCGACCGCGGCCCTGCGGACGGCCCGGGCCGATGGAGGCGCGGCTCACCTCGCGGCGACGGCGCGGCGCCGGCCGGGACGCCTGGTGCTCGGCGACGATGCGCTGACGCTCCTCGGCCGTGAGCTGGCGGCGCTTCGGCCCCGCCTGGTGGGTGCTCCCACGCTTCTGAACGCCCGGCGGCAGGGT
>JBCDGX010000516.1:0-4779 GCA_038750805.1 Myxococcota bacterium | reverse complement strand
TGCACGACTTCCTCTACGCCTTCGACTGGTCGAAGTGGGTGCGGGAGGCGCCGGAGGAGCGAGCGGCCATCGGTCCCTTCGACCGGCCCTTCCTCGAGCGCATGGTGACGCGGGGGCGTGAGCTCGTGGCCCTCATCGAAGCGCGGGACCTGAAGTACGGGCCGATCCCCGCGGGCGTCGACCGGAACCCCTTCTCCTTCAGCCGCACGCCCGTGGACGAGGCGCGGCTGTGGAAGGACCTCGCCGCCGTCGACGGGCTGCCGGCGAAGGCCTGGGACCCGGACGCGATCCCGGAGTGGGAGCGCGATTTCTACGCGCTCCGGGAAGCCCGCGCGCGGGCGCTCGGCCTGGCGCGCTAGACGTCCGCGACAGAAGTAACGAACGTATCCGCGGTCCTTCGGCCCGAGCTCACGCGCGCCCCTCCTCGCCGATGCCCCGCATCGACTCGTCGTGTCGCCCGCAACCTCGAACCGAAATCCTCGCGGATACGCTCGCGACTTCTGTCTTGGACATCTAGACCGAGGTGGCTTGCTGGCCCGAGGGCGACCGTGGTCAGGTCGCCCTTGGGTTCCGATGATCAAGCACTACGTCCTCGACACGAACGTCCTCCTCCACGACCCGGACGCGCTCTTCGAGTTCGAGGACAACCGGGTGATCGTCCCGATCTACGTCATCGAGGAGATCGACAAGTTCAAGAAGGACGGCGGCGCCCTCGGGCGCGCCGCCCGGCAGGCGAGCCGGAACCTCGACGCGTTGAGCGGCCAGGGCGAGCTCAGCGCCGGGGTGCCGACGGAGAACGGCGGCAGCGTGCGTGTCGCCTTCACGGACCGGACGCTCCCGGACGAGCTCTCGTCCGCGGGGAGCACCGTCGACAGCCGGATCATCGCCGTGGGCCTCGAGCTCTCCGAGACCCATCCGGACGTGCCCTGCGTGCTCGTCTCGAAGGACGTGAACCTGCGCATCCGCGCGCAGGTGCTCGGCATGCGCGCCGAGGACTTCGAGACCGACCGCACGGACATCCGCGAGCTCTACCTCGGCCTGCGTGACCTGGCGGTGGACGGCGCGACGGTCGACGCGCTCTACGGCGACGGGCGTCTCCCGATGCGCTTCGACCCGGAGGACGGCGAGGACGAGCTGGCCCCCCACGAGTTCGTGCGCCTCGTCGACGAGGCCGCCGCGGGGCATACGGGCCTCGGGCAGGTGAACGCCGAGCGGAGCGAGATCGTCGCGCTCGCGCGCCGGGACCCGAACGTGTGGGGGATCCGGCCGCGGAACCTCGAGCAGCGCCTGGCCTTCGAGCTCCTCCTCGACGACGGGTGCCACCTCGTGACGCTCGTCGGGAAGGCTGGCACGGGGAAGACGCTCCTGGCCCTGGCCGCTGCGCTCCTGAAGACGCGCGAGGAGAAGCGCTACGAGAAGGTGCTCGTGGCCCGGCCGATCGTTCCGTTGGGCCGCGACCTCGGCTACCTCCCGGGCACCGTCGAGGAGAAGATGGAGCCCTGGATGCGGCCCATCTTCGATAACCTCGAGCAGCTCATGGGCCTCAGCGAGGAGGACAAGCGGCGTGGCCGGAGCCACGAGGAGATGCTCGATATGGGCATGCTCGAGGTCGAACCCCTCACCTACATCCGCGGGCGTTCGCTTCCGCGGACCTTCCTCATCGTCGATGAGGCGCAGAACCTCACGCCCCACGAGATGAAGACCATCGTGAGCCGGGCCGGGGAGGGCACGAAGATCGTCTTCACCGGGGACCCCTACCAGGTGGACAACCCCTACCTCGATGCGGCGAGCAACGGGCTCATCCACGTGGTGAACCGCTTCCGCGGCTCGGCGCTCGCGGGGCACATCGTGCTCACGAAGGGCGAGCGGAGCCCGCTCGCGGAAGAGGCCGCGACGCGCCTTTGACCGGCGCCCGGCGCTGGACGCTCCTCCTGGCCTTCCTGGTGGGGTGTGCCCAGGAGCCGCGCCTCGCTCCTCCCGAGGGGCCTCCTCCCGCCCGGCCGTCTCCCGAGCCCCCCGCGCTCGTTCCGGCGCCGCTGGTCGCGTTCGCGGAGGTGCGCGCAGAGCTCCGGCTCGCGGGTCCGGCGCTTCGCGGCCAAGCGACGTGGAGCGGGGTGGCGCGCCGCAGGGGCCGTGAGCTCACCCTCGACGCCGGGGCGGGGCTACGCCTGGAGGTCGCCACCTCGCGTCCCGCCGCGGAGGTGGTCGCCGGCCCTGAGGGCCTCGCCGTGAGCTTCGCCCGCGCCCTCGAGCCGGGCGAGCCGGTCGAGCTCGTGCTGCGCTACGCGCTGCCGGACGGGGCGTCCGAGGTGGTGCGCGGCGCCTACCTCGTCGGGGCGCAGTCTCCCCAGCGCTGGCTGCCCATGGTCTTCGCGCCGGACGCGCCGGCTCGCTTCGACCTCCGCATGGACGGCGTCGAGCTCGTGCGCTTCGGGGCTGGCGCGCCGGCGCCGCCGCATCTCGCCGGCTTCGCGGCGGGGCCCTTCGCGCGGAGCGAGCTCGAGGGCATCGTGCTGCTGGCGCCCCGGGAGGCCGAGCCCCTCGACCGCCGTCGCCTGCTCGAGCGTGCGGCCGAGGCCGCGGCACGCTTGAGCGGCGAGCTCGGGCCCCTCTCCGGCCCGTGGACGCTCGTCGTCGCGCCGGAGGCTCCCGCGCAGGAGCTGGCCGGTGGCGCCACGCTCCCGGCGAGCACGCTTCTCGAGGTACGCGAAGATCCGAACGAGGACTGGCTGCTGGTGCACGAACTCGCCCACCGCTGGTTCGGCGACCACGTGCGCATCGCGACCTGGGGCGACCTGTGGATCCAGGAGGGCTTGGCGACGTGGCTCGTCGCCCGCGACAAGGAGCTTCGCGAGCGCGGGCATGGCCAGTCGCCGACGGGCCTCGAGAGCGCCGGCTACGCCCGCGAGGTGCGTCTCTGGCGAGGGCGGCTCGCCCGTGCGCTCGAACGCGGCGACGACCCGCGCCTCGTTCGTCCGAGCGCGACCCATCGCGACGCGGGCGGCGCCGTCGTCTACGCCCGCGGCGCCCTCGCCATGCACGCCCTTCGCGTGCGTCTCGGTCCCACGCGCTTCCGGGCCCTGCTCCGCCGCGTGCTGCGCGAGCACGCCGGCCGCGCCCTCAGGACCGAGGCCTTCGTCGCCATGATCCCCGCGGACGCGGACGCGGTGGTCCAGGACTGCGTCCTCTCCGCGCGAAGCCGCTGCGAAGCCGCGAGCGGAAGCTCACCGGACCCGCGCTGAGACGATCCGCCGGCGTTTCAACGAGCGTTCGGTCGGCGTAACGTCCGCGACGTGGGAGTGGTGGTCATGCGCGCCTTCGTCGTCGGTCTTCTTATCCTCGTAGCCTGCTCGTCCTCGGATCCCCCGATCGAGTGTCCCGCCGAGACGGTGCCGGATGCGCTCGGCGCGCGCTGTCTGCCGACGTCCCTCGCCGGGGTCGCGACGCTCTGCGCCGACCCCGAGGCCATGACCACGGCGTTCGAAGAGACCCTCGTCATCCCGGCCAACCCGGCAGGCTGCCCCTGGGGCATCGACGACAACCTCGAGGAGTCGCAGAACGACGTCACGGCGCGCGTCGCCCGGCGTGGCGTGAGCGTCTTCCCGAGCGGTGCCGTGCCCTGCTCGCTTACCCTCGACTTCGCGCCGGAAGGGATGGAGCAGGCCATCGACTACGACGACGGCTTCTTCCTGCTCTTCGGCGACGTGATCCTCGCCTCGAGCCACGCGGCCCTCGTCGAGCGCATGCCGACGGAGGGGCGCTTCCGCGTGTTCGACTGGTCGGCCATCGCCGGCGAGCAGCTCGGCTTCTTCGGGGTCGAGCCCTACTGCCTCGGCGAGGCCGAGGGCCTCGGGACCTGCGCGATCGCGGACCCCGACGACGCGGGGCCGATCACCGTGGACCTCGACGCGGAGCTGCTCTCGGAGCTGGCTTTCCGCGCCTTCGAGGACGACGAGCTCTCCCTGACGATGGTGGCCATCGGCGACAACGACGCCGACCAGGACTGCCGCTTCAGCCGCTTCGCCATCGGCGTCGACGCGCCCTACCTGCTCTGACGACGGCCCTCGGGCTCGCGGATGGCCGCTCGGGACCGCGTCATTGACGCGGCTCGAGGACTTCCTCGAGGACGAGCCCCCAGGCGCGCTCGGCGGCGGCGACGAGCTCCTCCGGCGAGCGACCCAGCACGTCCGGCGAATAGAAGCGGAGCGCCCCGTCCCAGCTCGCCGCGCCGAGGCGCCCGTCGGGCGCGAAGCCGACCCAGGGCACGCGGTCTCCGGCGTCGTGCACGAGCGCGAGCAGCGTCCCCTCGCGGTCGTAGAGGGCGACGATGCCTTCGCGCGTGCCCACGGCGAGGCGCTCGCCGGCCGCGTCGAAGGCGAGGTCGAGGGGCGTGAGGTCGACGTCCCAGCGGACCTCCCCCTCCTCGCGAAGCCAGACGAGCTGGTCGTTCATGGCGAAGGCGAGCTCCCCGCGGTTGCTGATCGCGGCGGAGGTCGCGAAGGGGCGCCGCGGATGGGACTCGAGCTCGAAGCTCTCGCCGAGCGTGCGCACCTCGCCGTTCTGGCCGAGGCCGACGACGAGGCGCGCGTCCGGGGACGTCGCGAGGTCGACGAGCGTGGGCGTCGGGAGTCGCCGCTCGAGGCGCGTGCCCTCGAAGACGACTCCCGACGCCCACGCTCGTCGACCTCGCGACGTCCCCGGACGCGCGCCTCGTCGTCGGCCTCGGCCAGAACGGCGAGGTGCGCACGCTCGGCGAGAGCTTCGAGCTCGAGTCCCATC
>JBCDGX010000515.1:0-4782 GCA_038750805.1 Myxococcota bacterium | reverse complement strand
GGGCTCGCACCGCGTGGTGGCGCGCGCGCACCTCGAGCGCCTGGACCCGGAGGAGCTCGAGAAGCTCTTCCAGGAGACCATGGAGAAGCAGAAGGAGCGCCACGACGGGGGCAACCGCTGGATCGGGACGGCGGGGACCTCGCCCTTCGGGCACTCGGGCAAGGCCAAGCGCGAAGGCATCCGCGTGGGCGGACCCGGCGGCGGGCGCTCGGCCATCAAGAGCGCCGACGCGCGGCTCTACAAGGGCTACCGACAGGACCTGACGCTGGACGTCCGGCAGATGCAGATCGCGATGCGGAAACTCCGGACCTTCCAGCGCGAGGGCGCCGAGGAGGAGCTCGACCTCGAGGGGACCATCGCGGAGACCGCGAAGAACGCCGGGGAGCTCGAGGTCGTGACGCGACCGCTCCGGCGGCCGAACACGCGCATCATCCTGATGATGGACGTGGGCGGCTCCATGGACCCCTTCGCGCATCTCTGCTCGCGGCTCTTCAGCGCGGCCAAGAAGTCGACGCACTTCAAGGAGCTGCGCACCTACTACTTCCACAACTGCGTCTACGGGCACGTGTACGCGACGGAGCGCTTCACCGAGCCCGTGCGCGTGACCGACCTGCTCCACGAGTGCGGGCCCCACTACAAGCTCATCGTAGTCGGCGACGCGCTCATGGCGCCCTACGAGCTGATGAGCCCCGGCGCGTCCATCCAGTACGACGGCGACGGCGAACGCGCCGAGGGCATCGTCTGGCTCATGCGCCTCCAGCGTCACTTCCGGAAGAGCGTCTGGCTGAACCCGGAGCCCGAGCGCTACTGGGTCGGCAACACCATCGAGGCCATCCGCGGCGTCTTCGACATGTTCCCGCTGACCCTCGATGGGCTCGGGGCCGCGACCACGCACCTCATGCGTGGCGGCTCGAAGGGCTGACGCGGCGCGCCCTCAGCGGCGGAGCGCGGCCGCCCAGCTCACGCGGGTGCGGCGCTCGGCGTCGACGCGGGTCGCGAGGCGGAGGGAGTCCGGCGCGAAGGCGAGCTCGTAGGCCGTCACGGCGAGCGGGCCCGCCGCGTCCGCCGCACGATCCGCGTCCAGCCAGAGCAGCGCCTCGCCGTCCGCGAACGCCTCCACCAGAACGCCGGGCCCCACGTCCCAGCGGAGCCCCGCCGGGTCGGGGAACGCGCGCGGCGGCGGCAGGAGCTCCGGCGGCGCGAGCAGAGGCTCCTCACCGCCGATGACCCGCGTCTCCGCGAAGGCGCCCTCGGCTCCGTCCTGACGGGCGAAGAGCCAGTGGCGGCCGTCGGCGAAGGTCCCCTCGAGGGCCGGGAGCATCACCTCGTCGCCGCTCTCCGCCGCGACCGGCACCACCCACACTCCGTCGGTCCCAAGACCCAGGCCCGGGACGCCGATGACGCCGGCGACGTCGAAGGGAGCCTCGGCGAGCGGGGCAGGCAGCGTCACCCCGCGGCGCACGGTGGGGACCGGCGCGAGCATCACCGTGCCGGAGCCTTCATCGAGGGTCCCGTGGCCGATGGCGACGGGGCTCTCCTCCTCGCCCACGACGTCCACCACCAGGCCGAAGACCTGGCGCGCGCCCGGCGGCACCGTGAGGCTCACGGTGCAAGGCGACACGCTCGCGTCGCAGGTCGCGCTCGCGGCGCGCGAGAGCGCCGTGCCCGCCTCTGTGGGGAGCGGCTGGACGACCCCCACGCGGAGCTCGCGCCGCGCGTCGCCCGGCGCCGGCTCCGTCGCGAAGCTCACCTCGCGCATGGTGGAGGGCGCGGGAGCAGGCGCCGCGAGGGGAATGCGTACGTCCCGTCCGGCGACGCCGAGCCAGGTGATCCGGGCTCCGCTCGCCGCCACGCTCAGGTCGAAGACGGATGCCGCGTCGGCCACCTCGAGGGTGCCGGAGGAGTCCGTGAGGCCCACGACGCTCCCGTCGACGAAGAGCTCGGCGCCCGGGACCGGGCTCCCCGCGGAGGTCTCGACCCGGACCACGAGGGCGCCGCTTCCCGGCGACACGCCGCCGCCCATCGGGGCCTCGAAGACGCTCGCCGCGTCGCCACACGCGAGCAGCCCGCCGAGGGCGAGGACCGCCGCGATGCGCTGGCTCGTTCCTTTCATCTCCACACCTCAGGACTAAGCTAGCGAGCGATGAAACGCACGTCGGCCGTACCGAGCGAGCCGCCGCGCAGCGGCCAGCGCGTCGGCCGCTACACGCTGGTGGAGCCGCTCGCCGACGAGGGGCGTGGGCGGGAGATCCTCGCGCGGGAGGCGCTGGGTCTCGGCGGTCGTCGGGACGTCGTGCTCACGCTCTACGGGAGCGTGGCGGAGGCCGCCGCGGTCGCGCGCTCGGCGCTCGCGCTCGGCCATCCGGCACTCGTGCCCGTGCTCGACGCCGGCAGCGAGGCGGGGCTCCACTTCGTCGCGCGGCCCCGGCTGACGGCGCTCGGCGGCCGGAGCGTCGCGGCGCTGGCGAGGCACGGCGCGGTCCCGCCGGCGCTCGCCGACCGGATCGTCGCCGACGTGGCCGACTTCGTCGCCGCCGCGCACGCCGCCGGGACCACGCACGGCGACCTCTCGCCCGCCTCGCTCCTCCTGAGCCTCGAGGGCACCGTGCGCCTCGTGCCCTTCGGCGGGGGGGGCGCCGACGACGCCGGCCGGCGGCGCGACCTCGAGGCCCTTCTCGCCCTTCACGAGAGCTTCGGGGGAGCGGGGACGCCGGCCCTCCCCGTGAGCGCGGCGTCGCTGGCGACGGAGCTTCGCTCCCGCCTGGGCGCGCGCGAGGCGGGCACCAGCGCAGGCCTGGCGGAGCTGCTCGAGAGCCTCGCGGCGCGCCCCTCGCGTCTTCCTGGCGTGCTGGCCCGCTCCGAGCGCACCCCGCTGCTCGGCCGGGACGCGGCCCTCGCCGCGCTCGAGGCGGCCCTGGCCGAGGGCGGCCTCCGCGTCCTCACGGGAGCGGCCGGCGTGGGCAAGACGCGCATGCTCGAGGCCTACGTCGCGTCCCTGCCGACGGAGGCGCCGCGGCTCTGGCTCAGCCTCGAGGCCAGCGACGCCGTCGCCGCCCTCGGGCATGCGCTCGGCATCATGGGCGGGCCGCGCGCGCAGCGGGAGAAGGCCATCGGGCAGGCCCTCGCGGCGCGCTCGGCGATCACCCTGGTCTTCGACGACGCCGACGCCCGCCTCGACGAGACGCTCGAGAGCGTGAGGCGCTGGGGCAGCGCGGCCCCCGCGGCCCGCGTTCTCGTGGCGGCGCGGACCCCGCGCGACGCGCCGGACGCCCTCCCCCTCGAGGGCCTCGGGGATGCCGACGGGCTCGCGCTCCTCGAGACGCTCGCCGGGCCCGCGCGCGACGTCGAGGCGCGGCAGGCCATCGTGCGCGCGCTCGCGGGAAACCCCCTCGCCCTCGAGCTGGCCGCGAAGCGGCTTCCGCTGCTCGGCGGGCGGGCCCTCCTCGCGCGGCTCCAGGACGACCACGCTCCGCGGGGCGCCGTGGCCACGGCCCTCGAGGCGAGCTGGACCGGGCTCACGCCCACGCAGCGTCATGCCCTCGCGCAGCTCTCGACCTTTGCGGGCGCCTTCGACGTCGAGGCCGCGGAGGCCGTCGTGGAGGTGGAGGGCGCGGTGGAGCCTGCGGCGGTAATCGACGTGCTCGCCGAGCTCCAGGCGCGTTCGCTCGTGCTCACGGAGGAGACGGACGCGGGCATCGTGCTGACGCTGCCCTCGGCCGTGCGGAGCTTCGCGGCCGGGCATCTCGCCCCCGAGAGCGGGGCGCCGCATCGCCACCGCGTCACGACCCTCGAACGCCTGGAGGGGGCGGGTCCCGAAGGACTCCATGCGGCGCGGGCCGATCTCGTGCGGGGTGCGCGGGCGCCGGGGCGGCCGGCCGAGCGAGCGGCGGCGCTCCTGGCGCTGGTTCCCCTGGCACGCGTGGAGGCGCTCGGCGGCGTCCCGGAGGCCCTCGAGGTGGTGCTGGGGCTCGAGCTCGCGCCGGCGGAGCGTGCGGGGCTGCTGCGCCTCCGCGCCACGCTGAAGGCTCGGGCCGGCGCGCTCGCGGCCTCTCGCGACGACATCGCCGCGGCCCTGGAGAAGGCGCCGGATGCGCTGCGGCTCGCGCTGCTCCTCGACCGGGCCGACATCGAGCAGACGAGCGGCGCGCTCGAGGACGCCGAGGCCACGCTCGCGGACGCCGACGCGCTCGCGCTGGGCACGCTCGCGAAGGACCCGAGCACCCCCGAGGCCTTCGCGCGCCTTCACCGCGGGCGCGGCCTCTTGGCGCACGCCCGGGGCGCGCTCGACGCAGCCTGGGACGAGTACGCGCGGGCGCACGCCATGGCGGAAGAGCGGCAGGACCATCGCGCGCGCGGCGAGATGCGCCAGCTCCTCGGCACGCTGCGGCTCCAGCAGGGGCGCCTCGACGAGGCCGCGAACCACCTGGAGGAGGCCCTCGCGCTTCATCGCGCGCACGGCCTCCGCGCCCTCGCCGGTGGCGTGCTCGGCAACCTCGCCATCCTCGCGCAGGAGCAGGGCGAGCAGGAGCTTGCCCGGGCACGCTACGACGAGGCGCTCGCGATGCTCCGGGCCGTCGGTGAGCGGCTCCTCGTCGCGCACGTGCTGGGCTATCGGGCGAGCCTCGCCCAGGAGGCCGGGCAGCCCGAGGCCGCGGCCGAGGCCTACGACGAAGCCCTCGCCATCCTTCGCGACATCGGTGACCCGCGGAGCCGCGGCATCTTCCTGGCAGGCCTCGGAGGCCTCGAGGCGAGTCGGGGACGCGGCGACGCGGCCGAGGCCGC
>JBCDGX010000514.1:0-4787 GCA_038750805.1 Myxococcota bacterium | reverse complement strand
GCGGTCTTCGCGTTCGGCGCGCCGAAGCGGAGGTCGCTGGCCGTGGGGGGGATGGCGCCGGCGCCCACGCAGGGGCCGGCGATGGCCGCGACGTTGGGCTGGGGGGCGGCGATCATCGCCTTCTCGAGGTCCCCGGTCATGCGCGTGAACTCGAGGAGCCCGCGCATGTCGCCGGCGTTCTTCATGGCCACGAGCGGGCCGATGATGTCGTGCACGTCCCCGCCGCTGCAGAAGTTCCCCTCGTTCGAGGCGAGGACGACGGCGCGCACGTCGTCCGCGTAGGCGAGGTCCCGGAAGGTGTCCCGGAGCTCGGCGTAGCTCGCGAAGGTGAGCGGGTTCTTTCGGTCCGGGCGCTTCAGCCGGATGACGGCGACGCGGCCTTCCATGCGCCATTCGAAGTGCTCGGGCACGAGCCCGGCCAGACGCTTCGACGTGGTGACCTTCGCGGGCGGTTCCGTCATGCCGCCTTCATACCTCGCCCCCGCTGATCGAGAGCGTGGTACCGGTCACGGCGGCCGCCGCGTCCGAGGCGAAGTAGAGCGCCGCCGCGGCGACCTCCGCGGGCTCGGTGAAGCGCCCGAGGGGCGTCGCCCGAAGGAGCGTCTTCCGGGCCGCGGCCTCGTCGCGTCCCGTCGCCTTCGTGATGTTCGCGAGCGTCCGCTCGAGCATGGGCGTCTCGACGTAGCCGGGGCAGAGCGCGTTGGCCGTGACGCCGGTCCCCGCGAGCTCGCGCCCGAGGCTCTTCGTGAGCCCGACGACGCCGTGCTTCGCCGCGCAGTACGCCGTCACGTAGGGATAGCCGACGAGCCCCGCCGTCGACGCGACGAAGACGAGGCGCCCGAAGCCCCGCTCCACCATGCTCGGCACGGCCTCGCGCGCCGTGAGGAAGGCGCCCGTGAGGTTCACGGTGACGTGCTTTTCGAAGTGGGCGAGCGTGCTCTTCGCGAAGGGCGCGCTCTCGGCGACACCCGCGTTGACGAGCGCCACGTCGACGGGGCCGTGGCGATCCCGGGCCGCCGCGAAGAAGGCTGCGACCGAGGCCTCGCCCGTCACGTCCCCGGGGCAGGCGGCGATGGCCGGGTGGCGCTCGGCGACCTCGGCGAGCGGGGCCTCGCGCCGGCCGACCACGCTCACGCGGGCGCCGGCCTCCGCGAAGGCGAGGGCGAGCGCGGCGCCGACGCCCGTGCCGCCGCCGGTCACGAGCGCGTGCCGTCCCGCGAGCGTCTCCCCCGCGCCCATCAGACCTTCTTCGCCAGCTCGGCGGCGGCGATCTGCTCGGCGCGGCGGGCGAGGCGCTCGGCCTGGTCCCGCCCCGGCAGGTAGGGCAGCGGCCAAGGGGCGGCGTCCGTGTGCCCGAGCTCCGTCGCCGCGTGGAGCGTCCAATAGGGGTCCGCGAGGTGCGGGCGGGCCAGCGCGCAGAGGTCCGCGCGGCCGGCCATGAGGATCGAGTTCACGTGGTCCGGCTCGTAGATGTTCCCGACCGCCATGGTCCTCAGACCCGCGTCGTTCCGGATGCGGTCGCTGAAGGGCGTCTGGAACATGCGGCCGTAGACGGGCTTCGCGCGCGTCGAGGTCTGCCCCGCGGACACGTCGATGAGGTCCGCGCCGGCCTCGGCGAAGGCCCGGGCGATCACCACGGCCTCGTCGGGACCGTTGCCTTCGCCGGGCACCCAATCGTGGGCGCTGATGCGCACGCTCATGGGCCGGTCCTCCGGCCAGACGGTGCGCAGGGCGCGGAAGACCTCGAGGGGGTAGCGGAGGCGCTGTTCGAGGGTGCCGCCGTAGTCGTCCGTCCGCCGGTTCGTGAGCGGCGTGAGGAAGCTGCTCAGGAGGTAGCCGTGCGCGCAGTGGAGCTCGAGCATGTCAAAGCCGCAGCGCGCGGCGCGCTCGGCAGCGGCGACGTGCTCGGCGAGCACCCGCTCCATGTCCGCGCGCGTCATCTCCCGCGGGACCGGGTTCCGTGGCGACCAGGGCACGGGGGAGGGCCCCATCACCTCCCAGCCGCCCTCGGCGAGCGGCGCGTCCATCTCCTCCCAGCCGAGCTGCGTCGATCCCTTCGGCCCCGAGTGGCCGAGCTGAAGGCAGAGCTTCGCGTCGGTCTCCCGATGCACGAAGTCCACGATGCGCGTGAAGGCGTCCTCGTGGGCGTCCGTGTAGAGCCCCGTGCAGCCCGGGGTGATGCGGCCCTCCGCCGAGACGCAGGTCATCTCCGTGTAGACGAGGCCGGCGCCGCCCTGGGACCGCGCGCCGTAGTGCACGAGGTGGTAGTCGGTCGGGCTCCCGTCCACGGCCTTGTATTGGTCCATGGGCGAGACCACGACGCGGTTTCGGAGCGTCATGCCCCGGAGCCGGAGCGGCGCGAACACGGGGGGCCGCGCCTTCCCGTCCCAGTCGAGGTCGGCCTCGCGATGGGCCCGCTCCTGGAACCAGGCCTCGGCGCTCGCGAGCCACTCGGGGTCCCGGAGGCGGAGGTTCTCGTGGCTGATGCGCTGCGAGCGCGTGAGCAGCGAGTAGTTGAGCTGCACCGGGTCGAAGTCGAGGTAGCGGTGCACCTGCTCGAACCACTCGAGGCTGTTCCGGGCGGCGTTCTGCAGGCGCAGCACCTCGAGGCGCCGCTCGTCCTCGTAGCGCTGGAGGGCGGTCTCGAGGTCGCTCTCCTCGTGGACCAGGTCCGCGAGGGCGATAGCGCTCTCGAGGGCGAGCTTGGTCCCGGAGCCCACGCTGAAATGAGCCGTCGCGGCGGCATCGCCGAGGAGCACGACGTTCTCGTGGTGCCAGGACTCGCAGAGCACGCGCGGGAAGAGGAGCCAGGCCGAGCCGCGAATGTGCTTGGCGTTCGTCATCAGCGGGTGCCCGCCGAGGTAGTCCCGGAAGATCTCCTCGCAGACCGCGATGGACTCTTCCTGGCTCATCTCGTCGAAGCCGTAGGCCTGGTAGGTCGCCTCGTCGGTCTCGACGATGAACGTCGCCGTCTCGTCGTCGAACTGGTAGGCGTGCACCCAGACCCAGCCCTTCTCCGTCTCCTCGAAGATGAAGGTGAAGGCGTCGTCGAACTTCTGGGTCGTGCCGAGCCAGACGAAGCGGCAGAGGCGCTGGTCGACGCTCGGGCGGAAGTGGTCCGCGTGCTCCGTGCGCGTCCGGGAGTTGAGGCCGTCGGCGCCGACGATGAGGTCGTAGCCCTCGAACTCCTTCGTCGATTCGATCTCCCGCTCGAAGATCATCTCGATGCCGAGCTCGCGCGCGCGCTCCTGGAGGAGCTGGAGGAGCTTCATGCGGCCGATGCCGCAGAAGCCGTGGCCGCCGCTGACGATCTTCTCGCCGCGGTAGTGCACGGCGATGTCGTCCCAATAGGCGAAATGCTCGCGGATGCGCTCGGCGCTGATGGGGTCGTTCTCGGCGAGGTTCCGGAGCGACTCGTCGCTGAGCACGACGCCCCAGCCGAAGGTGTCGTCCGGGCGGTTCCGCTCGACGACGACGACGTCGTGGCTCGGGTCCCGGAGCTTGAGGGCGATCGCGAGGTAGAGGCCTCCGGGGCCCCCGCCGAGGCAGGCGACGCGCATGCGCCGAGGCTAGGTGCGGCACGGAACGCCGTTCAAGGCGCCGCGGCCCGCGCCGTGAGTTTGGCGCGGTGGGGCGTGAGCGAGGCGCCGTGCGCGGGCTTGGGGCCCCTCGGCGACCTGCTAGCCTCCTCCATCGACCCCAAGGTGGTGCCATGACCCCCGAAGACGCCCGCGCGAAGCCTTCCCCGCTGAAGTGGGACGACCCTTTCCTGCTCGATGAGCTCCTGACGCCCGAAGAGAAGCTCATCCGGGACAGCGCGCGCGCCTACGCGCAGGAGAAGCTCGCGCCCCGGGCCCTCGCCTGGAACCGCACGGAGTCCTTCGATCCCGTCATCTACCCGGAGATGGGCGAGCTCGGGCTCCTCGGCGCGACCATCCCCGAGGAATACGGCGGCGTGGGGGCGAGCTACGTGGCCTACGGGCTCATCGCCCGGGAGATCGAGCGCGTGGACTCGGGCTTCCGCTCCTGCGCGAGCGTGCAGAGCTCCCTCGTGATGCACCCGATCTACGCCTACGGCACCGAGGAGCAGCGGAAGAAGTACCTGCCGGGGCTCGCGAGCGGCGAGCTCATCGGCTGCTTCGGGCTGACCGAGCCGGACCATGGCTCGGACCCCGGCGGCATGGTCACGCGCGCCAAGCGCGTCGGTGACGGCTATTCGCTGAGTGGCGCCAAGACCTGGATCACGAGCTCGCCGGTCGCGGACGTCTTCGTGGTCTGGGCCAAGAGCGACGCGCACGACGGGCAGATCAAGGGCTTCGTGCTCGAGAAGGGCATGAAGGGGCTCACGGCGCCGAAGATCGAAGGGAAGATGAGCCTCCGGGCCTCGGTCACGGGCATGATCATGATGGACGAGGTCGTCGTGCCCGAGGAGAACCTCCTCCCGCACGTGCGCGGCCTCGCCGGCCCCTTCGGCTGCTTGAACCGCGCCCGCTACGGCATCAGCTGGGGCGCCATGGGCGCGGCCGAGTTCTGCTGGCACGCCGCCCGCCAGTACACCCTCGACCGCAAGCAATTCGGCCGCCCGCTGGCGGCGAACCAGCTCGTGCAGAAGAAGCTCGCGGACATGCAGACGGAGATCAGCCTCGGTCTCCAGGGATCGCTCCGCCTCGGCCGGCTCATGGACGAGGGCCGCGCGCCCGTCGAGCTGATCAGCCTGATGAAGCGGAACAACTGCGGGAAGGCCCTCGACGTCGCCCGCACGAGCCGCGACATGCACGGCGGGAACG
>JBCDGX010000513.1:0-4802 GCA_038750805.1 Myxococcota bacterium | reverse complement strand
CGCCGGTCGTCGTGGGCGGCTTCACCGACGTGGTCACCATGGCCCAGGGGCGGAACTTCCCGACCGGGGACTTGCGGCAGGTCGAAGTGGGCGTGGCGTGTGTCGTTCGCGCGGCCAGTGGCGCCCGCGAGGTATGGTGCTGGGGCGTCTCGAACGGGCTCGGACCCGGAGCCACGGCGAGCGTCACCACGCCGGAGCGCATCGAGGATGCCCTGGGCACGCCCCTGACGGGCGTGCAGCGCGTGGCGACGGGCGGCGAGCACGCCTGCGCGGTCGTCGATGACGGCACGAGCTTCGAGGTCGAGTGCTGGGGGAGCAACGACGTGGGTCAGCTGGGCCGCGGCACGATGACGGCGCTCGAAGCCGAGCCTGCGCCCGTGGTGGGGCTGCCGTGAGGGCACGACTCGCGCTCCTCCTCGGGTTTGCCCTCGCTTGTGGCGAGAGCGGCTCGCCAAGCACCGTGGACATGTTCGTCATCCAGGTCTGCGAGAGCGACGCGGCGTGCGACGACGGGCTCTTTTGCAACGGATCCGAGCGCTGCGACCCGGACGATGCGCGCGCCGACCGCACGGGCTGCGTGCTCGCTGCGTCACCATGCGAGCGCGGCCAACGCTGCGACGAGGAGGCGGACGCCTGCGAGGAAGGCTGCGCCTTCGGCGGCGACGCCGATGGGGACGGGCGGGCGTCCATCGCCTGCGGCGGCGACGACTGCGACGATACGGATCCCAACCGCTTCCCGGGCAACCCGGAGATCTGCGACCCCGACGACATCGACGAGGACTGCGACCCGCGGACCTTCGGCGACCGCGACCGCGACGGCGACGGGGACATCGACGCTGCCTGCTGCAACTTCGACCCGGAGGGCGGCCCGAGCTTCTGCGGCGTCGACTGCAACGACGACCGAAGGGACGTTCGGCCGGGTCTTCTCGAGGTCTGTGACGCCCTCGACAACGACTGCGACGGAACCGTGGATGAAGGCGTCGTGGTCATGGGCTTCGCGGACGACGACCGCGATCTCCATGGGGACCCGTCGCGGCCCATCGCTTCCTGCGCGGGGCAGCCGGGCTTCTCGCCGCTCTCCGACGATTGCGATGATACGGATCCTGCCCGGCATGGCGCGCAGGTCGAAGTCTGCGACGCCGTCGACAACGACTGCGACGGCCTCACGGACGAGTCCCCGGTCGCCACGACCTGGTACCGCGACGCGGACGACGACGGCTTCGGGAGCGCCGAGAGCGGCGTCCTCGTCGCATGCGTCCCGCCTCCGGGCCACGTGCTTCGCCTTGGCGATTGCGACGACACGAACCGGAGCATCAGCCCCCTCGCGCCGGAGCGATGCAACGGGCTCGACGACGACTGCAGCGGCCGCGCGGACTTCATGCTGCCGGACGGCGACCAGGAAGACGACGACGGCGACGGCGTTCCCGATGCCGCGTGCGGCGGGGCCGATTGCGACGACGGGAGCGCGGATGTCGGTCCCGGCGCCATCGAGCTCGAGGACGGCCGAGACAACGATTGCGATGGGATCGTCGACGAGGCGCCGGAAACCGTGCCCTGGTTCGCCGACGCGGATGGTGATGGCTACGGCGACGACGACGTTCCGACCGTCGAGGCCGCCGAGCGACCTGCGGGCCGCGTGCTGCGCGGTGGCGATTGCGACGACGGCGACGCGGCCGTGAACCCCGAGGCGGCCGATGGCTGCAACGGTCGCGACCAGGACTGCGACGGCGATGTCGACGAAGACGCGCCGCTCATCGCCTACTACCCGGACGGCGACGGCGACGGCTGGGGGACCGGCGTGGACTTCGTGCTCGCGTGCCGTCCCCCGCCGGACACCGCCGACCGCCCCCTCGATTGCGACGATGCGAATCCCGAGCGCTTCCCGAGCGCCCCGGAGCGCTGCAACGGCGAGGACACCGACTGCGATGGCTCCGTCGACGAGACGGTGCTGACACCCTTTCTCCCGGACGCCGACGGCGATGGCTTCGGGAACGACCTCCTCCCGCTCTTCAGCTGCACGGCACCCGCCAGCTACGTGCTGACCGGCGGCGATTGCGACGACCTGCGCGCCGAGGCCTTCCCCATGGCCCCGGAAGACTGCAACGCCTTCGACGACGATTGCGACGGCGCCGTCGACGAGGCTGGCGTGATGTGCCCGCCCATCACGGGCGGCATGGGCGTGTGCACGGTCGGTGAGTGCATCGCGGCCTGTGATCCCGACCGCGGCGATTGCAATGGCCTCTTCTCCGACGGCTGCGAGACGGATACGGAGACCGACCCGGCCCATTGCGGCGGGTGCTTCATGGCGTGCTCTCCGGGCGACACCTGCGGCGTCTCCGGGACCGGCTGCGACGAGGCCGGGTTCTCGCAGCTCGTCTCCGGCTTCAGGCACGTCTCGGCGCGGCGCGTCGGCGGGGGCACCGCCGTATGGGGGAGTGGCGGGCTCTCCGGTTCGCACGGTGGCGCTTCCACCGCGAACCTCACGAGGCCGAGCCCGGGGGTGCGCGATGACCTCGTTCACGTGGACGCCGGGTGGTTCGGCGGCCTCGGAGTGACGACGGCCGGTCGGGTGTTCGCCTGGGGCTTGAATACGAGCGGGCAGGTGGAGCCCACCCTCACCACCTCCGTCCGGGGTGGGGTCTTCGTCCGGGGCCTCTCCAACGCCCAGCATGCGTCCATGGGCGCGGCGCACTCGTGTGCCGTGATCCGCGAGACCGTGGGCGCCACCACGGAGGACCGGGTCTATTGCTGGGGCGAGGACTTCTCCGGGGAGCTCGGTCCGAATGGCACGGCCTCCATGGCGCGGCAGGGCCCGCACCTCGTCCCGGGCATCGCGGACGCACGCGAGGTGTGGGCCGGGTCGGAGGTTACCTGCGTTCTCCGCGTCGACCCCACGCTCGGGACCCGCGTCGAATGCTGGGGCAACGGCCTCATCGGGCAGCTCGGCAACGGCGCAGACCTTTCGAGCCGTACGCCGGTCGCGGTAACCGGGCTTCCCCCCGACGTGACGAGCTTCGCTCAGGGCGCCTCCTCACGCCCCTGCGTGCTGACCGCCTCGGGCCGCGCCTATTGCTGGGGAGGGCCCCTTCCCGGCGATGGGAGCAATCAGTCGAACGTGCCGGTGATCGTCGGGGGTTTCACGGACGTCGTGGCCATCACGAGCGGGCCCACCGACCGCATGGGACTCTCCAACCCGGGCGTCTCCTGCGTCGTCCGAAGCATCGGCGGGGGCGAAGTCTGGTGCTGGGGGGATGGCAGCCTCGGGGGCCTGGGCGTCTCCGGGGGGACCCTCGCTCTCTCGCCGGTGCGCATCGAGGTCTTGCCGGGCATCCCCTATAGCGGCGTGCGGACCGTGGCCGGTGGCGCCGCGTACGCCTGCATCTCGCACCTGGCCGGTGCGAGCGACGTGGTGTCGTGTTGGGGCGCCAACGACCGGGGCCAGCTCGGTCGCGGGACGACGAGCACGCAGGAGGACCCCGGGCGCGTGCTCGGGCTCCCCTGACTCACTGCGGGCCGAGCGCGCCGCCGGCCACCTTGTCGAAGACGAGCGCGGCGGTGATCGAGAAGTCGTCCTGCATGCGCCGACGGTACGTTCGGTCGCCGAGCGTGAGCGTCTGGCGAGGCACCCAATGCGTCCCGAGCTCGAGGCCGAGCGGGCCCAGGAGGCGGACGCGCACGCCCGCGTCGATGCGGACCTCCTGGCGGTTGAGCCGGTCCTGGCCGACGCCATCGGGCGCGGCCCACGCCACGCCCTCCCAGTGGAAGGCGCCGTAGACCTCGCCCTCGAGCGGGCCGCCGCGGAAAAGGCCCGCGACCTCGGCGTAGCGCGGCAGCAGCATGTCGATGCGCACGCGGCGGTCCGTCGGCCGGTAGTAGAGGCCGAGCAGCGGAACGGGGGCGACCCCGTCGAGGACCGTCGGCGAGTAGAGCACGGAGAGCGAGAGCGCGAGGGGGTGGCGCGTCCCCGCCCAGGTGACGCCGGAGCGGATCCCCGGGACCCAGGCGTCGCGCGCGTTGCCGGCGAAGGCCGTCGCGTAGGCGACCCGCGCGTCGATCTCGAAGGCCCACTCGGGGGCGACCACGAGCGTGAGCGGCGCGCCGAGCTCGATCACGTGGAGCGTCCGCTCGGTCGCGCCGACCTGCTGCATGGCGTCGGGACGGAGCAGGTCCCTTCGGTAGGTGCCGAGGAGCGTGAAGGAATGCCGCGCGCCGGACGAGACGGGCGCCGGGAGCGTCACGACGGTGGTCCGCTCGGTGATCGGGCTCCGCGGACGCTCGTCGTGGCGCGCCACCTCGAGCCAGTGGAAGGGGCCCGCCGTGAGCAGGTCGATGGGCGGCGCTTCGGCCGCCGGATCCTGCGCGGCGGCTCCGCGCGGGAGGGCGAGGCCGAGGGCCGCGATGCAGAGGAGGAGGCGCATGGGGGGTTCAGTAGTTGAGGCGCACGCGCATGCGGCTTCCGTCCGCGCCGTGCTCGAAGCTGCAGTTGCGGAAGCGCGGCGCGCCGAAGGTGCGGAGCGGCTGGTTCTTGGACACGCCCCAGCCCTCCCGCGGGAAGCCCATGACGCTCGTCCGGAGGACGCCGTTGCCGTCCTCGTCGTGCATCACGCTCACGGCGTAGGTGCCGGCCGGGACGTCGTTGAACACGCAGGTCGCCGCGCCGTCGCGGATCGTCGTCCAGCGCCGGGCGACGGCCTTGCCCGTCTCCGTCGGCCAGCCGTCGTCGCTGCCCCAGAGCGAGCAACCGACGCGGCCGTCGGCGTGCGCCGCACCCGTGACGCGCACGGTGTTGAGCGCGCCGGGGG
>JBCDGX010000512.1:0-4814 GCA_038750805.1 Myxococcota bacterium | reverse complement strand
GCCGTGCTCACGTTGGTCCTGAACAGCGGGATCCCGCCCGGGGCCGCGGCGATCGGCGCGACCGACGAGCCGCTCTTCGAGGGCTTCAAGACCATCTTCGGCGACGGCATCGGCGCCCGCCTGCTCGCGCTCATCGCCGTGACGGGGCTCGCGGCGAGCTTTCACAGCATCATCTTCGCGTACGGGCGTCAGATTTATTCGCTCTCGCGTGCCGGCTACGTGCCGCGGGTCCTCTCGCTCACGCACGCGACGCGGAAGACGCCGCACGTCGCCTTGATCACCGGCGCCGTCGTCGGCTGGGTCGTCGCGTTCATCATCCGCCAGGCCGGCGCCGAGCACCCGGTGGTCGCCGTGCTCCTCAACATGGCGGTCTTCGGCGCGGTGATCGCGTACGCGCTCCAGATGGCGAGCTTCCTTCTGTTGCGCCGGCGCCGGCCGGAGCTCGCGCGGCCCTACCGGAGCCCCCTCGGGACCTTCGGCGCCTGGGCCGCGCTCCTCATCAGCCTCGTCTGCCTGGGCGCGCTGCTCGTCGACCCCGTCTACCAGAAGGTGCTCTTCGCCACGGTCGTCTGGTACGCGCTCGGGCTCCTCTATTTCGCGCTCTACGCGCGCCATCGCCTGGTCTACGCGCCCGAAGAGGCCGTGGCCGAGGGGCGTGAATCGAACGGTTCGGGGGCTCCGCGGTAGCCTCGCGGCCTCGAAGGAGGCACGCATGACACGGAGAGCCTGGGCGGCGGCGATGGCCGTGATTGCCCTCGGAGCGGTGATGGCCGGCACGCGGGCGCAGGGCCCGGGGCCCGTCATCGAAGCGACCACGCTGCTCTCGCAGCGCTTCTATCCGGCACGGGGAGGCTTCCTCATCGATGGGCTCGCGGCGGCCTTCGTGGCCCGCGATGCGCGCGGCGAGGCGGTGATTACGCGGGGCGAGGAGCGCGTCGCGGCCGTGCCGCTGATCGCCCAACCGCACAGCACGGCCGAGGCCTTCATGTACCTGAACCCGAACGGCACGCCGGGGGTGATGGACGTCGGCCAGCCCGGCGAGTACCGGCTGACCATCTTCGTCGAGGGCCAGCCCATCGGCGTGCTCCCCTTCACCCTCGGTCGCGTCGACTCCGGCGACCCCTTCCATCCGAACCCGACCTTCACCCGCGAGGGTCCCTGGAGCCGCCTCGGCTACCTCTCCTGGAGCGCGGACGCGGCGGCGGACGAGGACCCGCCCGCCTTCTTCTCCTTCTGGACTTCGACGACGGAGATCGGCGGCGGCGTCTCCCACGCGCCGGTGACCTGCCACGTGCTCAAGGGCCGCCGGGAAATCGCCGTCAGCCGGCCGATCACGTCGAGCACCGCGGACTGGCAGCGCATCCGCTGCATCCCGAAGAAGGACCGGAACAGCCCCCTCGTGCGCAGCGATTTTCCGAACGGCCGGTACAACATCTCCGTGCGCATCGAGGACCGCGAGCTGACGTCCTTTCCCTTCCGCGTGGCGGGCGGCGAGGTGCAGACGCTCCCGGAGGGGCGCCTCGACCACACGCCGCGCACGGAGATGCTCCTCCCGCGGCGCATCACGGCGATGAGCAACACGGGCACGAACAGCGACGAGGAGCACGTCTTCTGGCTCGCCCGCGCCCGCTGAGGCTAGCGGACGAGCTTGATCGAGAAGCTCGGCGTTCCGAGGGCACCGTAGAGGCGCGTCCAGAGCAGGAGGTAGGCCTCGAGGCCGCGAGCGCAGCGCATGTCGCCGACGTCCACGACGTCGCGCCAGCCGAACCAGTCCCTCAGCCGCGCGGCGACCTCGGCCTTCGCGTCGGCATCGTCGCCGCAGATCAGCATCGTGTGCTCGCCCTCGGCGAGCGCCTTCGGGTTCACCATGAGCGGCGCCGCGACCGTGTTCAGCGCCTTCACGACCCGAAGTGAGGGGTACGCGGCCTGGATCGCTTCGCCGAGGGATGCGGTGTTGCAGACGGTGAGCGAAGGCGGAAAGCCCTGCGAGAAGTCGAGGGGATTCGACACGTCGAGGAGGATGCGGCGGTCGCTCGGGTCGAGGTCGGCCGCCGCGAGGGCGTCGAGGGACACGGCCCCCCCGGTTGCGTTGATGAGCAGCGAGGCGCCCGCCGCGGCCTCGGCGAAGGGCGCTAGCCGGACCGCCGGATGATCGGCCTGCCAGTCGGCGAAGCCAGGCGTCGCCGCGTTGGGCGCCTCCCGGCTTCGGGTCGTCGCGGGGTCCCGCGTGCCCAGCGCCACCTGGTGTCCTCGCGCCAGGAGCGCGGCCGCGAGCTCCCGGGCCACCGTCCCCGTTCCGAAAATTGCGATGTCCATGGCGGGTCCTTTCCCTTGCCGATGGTTCTGCCGCCTCGACCCTGGCGATACAATGGAGGCATGAGTCGCCCGAAAGATGAGCGAGAGTTGACAGTGCCGCGCCTCGTGGGCGTCCCGGCCTTCGTCCGCGTCGCCGAGCTCGGGAGCTTCCGCGCGGCGGCGCGCTCTCTGGAGGTGACCCCGGCCGCCGTAAGCAAGGCGGTCGCGCGGCTCGAGGAGCACCTGGGGACGCAGCTCCTAACGCGCTCGTCGCGGCGGGTGGCGTTGACCGCCGAGGGCGCGCTCTACCTGGGTCATTGCCGCGAGGCGCTCGACCGATTGACCGCGGGGGAGGAGGCGCTGGTCGCCTCTCGGCAGCTGGCGAAGGGGATCGTCCGGGCGTCGCTCTCGCGGGTCCTGGCCGAGCCCGTTCTCCGCGGGCTCGCCGGTGCGCAGGCACGCCACCCGCAGCTCGCCGCACGGCTCTCGTTCACCGACCGCGAGGCGCGCCTCTCCGAGGGCTTCGACGTCGCCGTCCGCATCGGGCCGCTGAAGGACACGCCCCTGGTGGCGCGGCACCTCCATACGCCGCGCTGGCTCACGGTCGCGAGCCCGCGCTACCTCGCGACGGCTCCGCCGCTGCGCAAGCCCGCAGATCTCTCGAGGCATCGCTGCCTTCACTTCGCGACGCCGAGCGGCCGGGTGGTCGACCTGGCCTACCCGCAGCCCATCGAGGCCGCTCGATCGCTGGTCATGGACGACGGCGCGGCGCTGGTCACGGCGGCGCGGCACGGTCTCGGCATCGCGCAGGCCTTCGACTTCATGGTGAAGGACGCCCTCGGCTCCGGTGAGCTCGTGGAGGTGCTCGCGGATCACGAGCTCCCCGGGCCTCCCATCCATGCGCTGACGCCCCGCGGTCGCCTTCGGATCGCGCGGGTGCGGGTCTTCGTGGAGCTCCTGCGCGACGCCCTCGCACGTTGACCCCCCGCGGGTCCTGACGCCGCAGACCCCTCAGGGGCAGGCGGGCTCGGGCTGGTCCTCGAGGGCGTCCGCGATGGCGCTCAGCATCGGAGCGATGGCCGGCTGGAAGTCCTCCTGGCAATGCGAGCCGATGGCCACGTGGGCGCCGCGCGCTTCGAGGGCGCCGGCGAGGCTCACCATGCGTCGCGGAGGGAACGAGGGCCCGTGCCCGGGCGGGTTGCACGAGGTCCGGAGCCGGGTCGGGTCGTCCTCGTCGACGACCTCCTGCATCTCCGGGTGCGCGAGGATCGCGCTCGCGTCGGCGCCGCCCAGGCGCGCGGGCACGCCGGCGATGGTCGCGTAGACGAGGCGCTCGGGCGGCCGCAGCGCCAGCAGGCCGTCGACGTAGCGCTCCACGGGATGCAGGGCCTCCGGGTAGTTGAAGCAGCGGAGGTTCAGGTCGCCCACGTAGCGCTCGGAGCTCGGGTCCAGGAGCTCGGGCTCGGCGACGGAGCAATCGTCCTCGTCGGTCATCGCGACCACGGCCAGCACGCTGTCCGGTCGGAGGAAGCGCGCGGGGTCGCGGCCCTCGACGCGGTTGGCGTCGCCCTGGCCGCGCGTGCCTCCCTGGAAGCGGAGCGGGCTCTCCTCGGGGGTGAGCGCCTTGAGGATCGCCTCGAGGGGCTGCTCGAAGCCGCAGCCGTCCGTGCCGATCTCCGTCATGCAGAAGGCATCGAAGGCCAGGTCCTCGACCTGCAGGGCCCACTCCTCGTCCGACACCCCCGGCTCGCGGGTGAGCTCGAGGAAGAGCGGCGGGTCCTCGCGGCAGCCGAGGGCGGAGGACGGCGGGAAGGTCACGAAGCGCCCGTCGTCCCCGAAGGGCTCACGGCACGTCGGCACCGCGTTGCCGCCCGCGCCCATGTCCGAGCTGATGAACCCGATGCGAACGCTCCGGAGGGCCGGGAAGGCGCGCGTCGGGTTTCCCTCGGCGTCGAGGATCTCGCCGCTCAGGAGCGTGCGCAGCAGCTCCGGCATCGCCTCCGCGAGCTTGGCCTGCTCCCTCGTCGTGCAGTTCGAGTTGTCGACCATGAAGAGCAGGTCGAGCGCGTCGGGCGGCGGCGCGTCCAGGGCCGCCGGGGCGTCGCAGGGTTCGAGGGGCAGCGCCTCCCGGTCGCAGGCGACGAGGCAAAGGGGCAAGAGAACGACGGCGACGCCGCGACCGGGAGGCATGGGCGTCGCCTTTGCGATGCCCGTGCCAGCGATTCGCGCGGGAAAGCGCGTCCCCACTCCGACCGATTGGCGCACTCGCCGGGCGGTCGCCAACCCCGGTGGCGCTCAGCGGAAGCCGACGCCGAGGGAGAGCTGGAGGAGGCCCCCGGTCGTTCCGCCGAGGTCCTGGACGCCCTCGTCGGTCGGGGCCTCGGCCGTCAGGCCCGACGCGAAACCGCCGGCGACGCCCAGCGTGAGGTCCGCGCGCCGCAGCCGGACGAGCCCGCGGAGCTCGAGCGCGCCGACCGCGTAGAGGCCGCGACCTCGCCGTCCCTGGAGCTCGGTCCCCT
>JBCDGX010000511.1:0-4816 GCA_038750805.1 Myxococcota bacterium | reverse complement strand
GGTGCGCCGGGCCGTCGCGGCGCTCCCCCAGGGGCAGCGCGAGGTCATCGAGCTCCACTGGTTCGAAGGCCTCGCCTTCCAGGAGGTCGGCGCGATCCTCGGCGCCAGCACCACGGCCGTGAAGGTCCGCGCGCACCGCGGCTACGAGCGGCTCCGCGCCACGCTCCGGGCGCATCGCTCGCAGCACGCACGAAAAGGCGCGGCGCCCGCTAACCACGGGGCCCTTCCCGGCGTACCCTCTCATCCCGAGGCCGCCGGCGAGCGGCCCGGCTCGAGCCCTGCATGAGCGCCGATCTCCCCGCCTCCGATGGCCCCCCCGAGGACCTCGCCGGCTTCCGCCCGCGCGACTCGATGCCTTCGCTCCCGCCCGGGCTGCGGGAGGCGGCGATGGAGCGCATCGCCGCGAAGCGCGGCCCGCTGACCTGGCTTCGCGAGCGGCCCACGGGGCAGCGGAGGGCCCTGGCCCTCGCGCTCGTAGGCGCATGCGTCGCGTCGGGGCTCCTCTCGATCAAGGGTTCCGGAGCGCTGGCGATCCTCTTCGGCGCGGTCGCGGCGGGGGGCGCCTGGCTCAGCCTCCAGCCGCTCCATCAGCCCGAGGTGCCGCGAGCGACGCGCTGGCTGGCCACCGCGGGCGCCGTGGCGCTCGTGGTCGCCCTCGCCTTCCTCGACCCCCTAGCAGAGCCGGCGCCCGTCGCTGCGCGGCTGAAGTGCTTCGTCCCGGGCGCGACCATCGCCCTCGGCGTCTACGTCGTCTGGCGTGCCCTGAGCCGGCGCCCGGCGGGCTTCGCGTCCTTCGCCGGGGCCACGGCGGCGGGGCTCACGGCCAACGGCTTCCTCGCCGCGCGCTGCGGCGCCGGCGATTGGCAGCACATGCTCCTCGGCCACGCCAGCGTGCTCGGGGTGCTCCTCGTGCTCGCGTTCCTGCTCGAGAAGGCGCTCCCGGCGCGCTGAGCGGGCGGCGTTCGCGCCCCGACGCGACGCGGAGAACGCTCACGTCCCCGACGCGCGGAGCGGCGCTCCGGGCGATTCGTTCGTTCCTGCGGCTAGCGGGCGCGCTCGGAGCCGTGGTAGAGCCTGCGCCGCAGCGCGGGCGCCCGCACGTCACGTACGCGTTTCCTCGTCGCCAAGTGGGCGGCGGCGGGCCGTCGCGCTCCGGAGAACTTCGATGCGCCGCACCACCCTCTTCTGGCTCACCGCCAGCGCGTTCCTCCTCAGCGCGACGAGCGCCTTCGCCCAGCCCCCCCCCGAGTCCGGCGGCGCCGCCGGCGGCTGGGGGGCCACCACGCCTTCGGACCCCGAGTCCGGCAGCTCGAGCGGAAACCCGTTCACGGGCCCCGACGCCCCGGAGGAGCCCGAGGCCCCTCCCGGCCAGCGCGGCTCGGGAGGTGAGTCCGCCGCCCCGGCCCCGGCCCCCGCGCCGCCCGCCGAGGACGACCACGTCTTCGCCGTCGGCAAGATCGGCCTGAGCTTCTTCGGCGTCGACGAGGTCCGCCTCTCGCCGAACCCGCCGCCCGACGCCGAGGGCCCCGGCGGCTTCCTCTTCAACCTCTCCGAGCCCCTCGTCGTCCGCGCCCCCGTGGTCGGCATTCGTTACTGGCTCAGCGAGAGCATCGGCATCGACGCCGGCATCGGCATCGGCGTCCGCAGCCGCGAGGACGTGAACAACCTCGCGTTCCTCGACGGCGGCCGCGGCGCCGCGCAGTTCGACGGCCTCGACGGCGTCTTCGCGCTCCGCGTGCAGGCCGGCGTGCCCATCAGCCTGAAGACCTACCCGCACTTCAACTTCCTCTTCATCCCCGAGGTCGGGTTCTCCTTCGGTCAGGCCACGGCCATCGACGCCGACAACCCGGCGCAGGACATCGACTTCCAGAACATCGGCTTCGACTTCAACGCCCGCGTCGGCGGTGAGATCCAGTTCGGCTTCTGGGGTCTTCCGAACCTCTCGCTTCAGGCCACCATCGGCCTCGGCTTCGCCTACCAGCAGCTCTCGGCCACGGACAGCCAGGCCGCCGACTCGCGCCTCGCCGTCGACGTCGAGACGACCGAGTGGTCGCTCCAGACCATCGCCAACGACATCTTCAACGGCACGATCCGCGTCCTCTACTACTTCTGAGGTCGCCGGGCCCGGCCGCGCCGGAGCCCTGGGGTGAGCCACGCCTTCGGGCGCACGCCACGCCCCGCCCCATGAAAGAGGGTCGAGAATCCCGAGGGATTCTCGGCCCTTTTTCGTGCGCCCGGCGCCGTCTGGGGATTTGACTCGACCCGCGTGGAGGCCCACATCTTCGGCCCGCCATGGACGTCCGCGACCATCCCTACGCCCCCTTCCTCTCGGAAGTGAAGAAGCCGAACCAGTACCTGGGCGGCGAGCACGGCGAGAAGCGCAAGGACTGGGACGCGGCCGAGGGGCGCCTCTGCCTGGCCTTCCCGGACCTCTACGAGATCGGGATGAGCCACCTCGGCTTCAAGATCCTCTACGGGATCCTGAACGAGCACCCGAAGCTCCTCGCCGAGCGCGCCTACGCGCCCTGGCCGGACATGGAGCAGAAGCTCCGCGAGCACGGCGAGACGCTGAGGAGCCTCGAGAGCGCGCGTCCGCTCCGGGACTTCGACGTCGTCGGCTTCTCCCTGCAGTTCGAGCTCACCTACTCGAACATCCTCCTGATGCTCGACACCGGCGGCATCCCGCTCCTCGCGAAGGACCGGGGCGATGACGATCCGCTGGTCGTCGCTGGCGGCCCCACCGCCACGCACCCGGAGCCCCTGACGCCCTTCGTCGACGCCTTCCTCATCGGCGACGGCGAGGAGAAGACGCCGGAGCTCCTGCTCACCTGGGCCGCGCTGAAGAAGAGCGGCATGCCGCGGCGCGAGCGCCTCCGGCAGATCGCCCAGCTCGGCGGCTGGTACGTACCCAGCCTCTACCGCACCGAGGTGGACGCGGATACGGGGCTGACGGTCGTCGCGGGCCCGGCCGCGGACGCGCCCGAGGCCCCCTTCCCGGTCCAGCGCGCCATCGTCCGGGACCTCGCGAAGTTCCCCTTCCCCGCGGACGGCCCCGTGGCGGCGACGGAGACGATCTTCGATCGCGTCTCCATCGAGATCGCTCGGGGCTGCACCGAAGGCTGCCGCTTCTGCCAGGCCGGGATGATCTACCGCCCGGTGCGCGAGCGGGACCCGCAGCACATCATCGACACGCTCGTCCGGGCCGTGAAGGACGGCGGCTACGACGAGGCCTCGCTGACGAGCCTCTCCACCGCCGACTACAGCGCCATCCAGCCCCTCGTGCACGAGGTCACCAAGGCCCTGAGCGGCGAGCAGGTGAACGTGAGCGTGTCCTCGCTCCGCGCCTACGGCCTGAGCGAGGCCGTGCTCGACGACATGAAGACGCAGCGCGCCGGCGGGCTCACCTTCGCCCCCGAGGCCGGCAGCCAGCGCATGCGCGACGTGGTGAACAAGAACGTCACCGAGGCGCAGCTCATGGAGACCGCCGAGCGCGTCTTCAGCCGCGGTTGGTCGAAGATGAAGCTCTACTTCATGATCGGCCTCCCGACGGAAGAGGAGGAGGACGTTCGGGAGATCGTCCGCGTCGGCGCCCGCGCCAAGGCCGTCGCCGACGGCGTCCGCGGCAGGCGCGACGGGAGGGTCACGGTGAGCGTCTCGAGCTTCGTCCCGAAGCCGCACACGCCCTTCCAGTGGTGCGCGATGAACGCGCACGAGACCATCGTCGAGAAGCAGGGCTGGCTCTTCGAGGAGAAGAAGCTCCAGAGCCGCGAGAAGCGGCAGGTGCAGCTCAAGGTGCACGAGTCGAACGGCTCCTGGCTCGAGGGCGTGCTCGCCCGCGGCGACCGGCGCCTCGGCCCCGTGCTCGCCAGCGCTTACGCGAAGGGCGCCCGCTTCGATAGCTGGGACGATCGCCTGGACCTCGAGGCCTGGACGCAGGCCTTCGAGGAGCACGGCGTGGCGACGGCGCCCTATCTCGGTACCTTCCCCGTGAGCGCGCGCCTCCCCTGGGGTCACCTCGACGTCGGCCTCGAGGAGGGCTTCCTCGCCAAGGAGTACCGGAAGGCGCTGAAGAACCGGCTGAGCCCGCCCTGCGGCAAGGTCGCCGGCACCTTCGTGCACCACACGAACCTCGAGGACGCGAGCGCCGATGCGCGGCGCCTCGTCTGCTACGACTGCGGCGTCGCCTGCGATATGGGCGACATGCGCGGCGCGCGCCTCGTGAAGCTCGGCTCGCTCGGGGCGGAGGCGCCACGGAAGGCGCCGAGCGTCGTCATCCGCGAGGCCGCGGCGGCCGAGCTCGTCGCCGCCGGGCAGGACCCGGAGCGCGCGCGCGTGCTCTCCATCCGCGAGGCCGCGCGCAAGCAGCGCGAGCTCGACCGGCGGCCGCTACGGAACGTCGACCAGGGCCCGCCGCTTCGCATCCGCATCGGCTTCGCGAAGGTCGGGCGCATCGCCTTCAGCTCGCACCTCGACCTCGTGCGCCTCTTCCCGCGCTGGTTCCGGCGCGCGGAGTTCCCGCTCTTCTACAGCGAGGGCTTCCACCCGCGCGCGCAGATGACCTTCGCGCCGGCACTCAGCCTCGGGAGCGCAAGCCTCGCCGAGTACCTGGACCTCAAGCTCCGGCAGCGCGAGGCCACGCCGGAGCTCCTCGCGGGCCTCGAGGCGCGGCTCCGCGAGAAGGCGCTCGAGGGCATCGAGGTCTTCGGGGTGCGCGTGCTCGGGACGCGCAAGGAGGACCCGCCGCTCGGCCGCATCCTCGACGAGGCGAGCTGGGCCGTGGGGCTCCACCCGAGCGCCCTCGGCGCCGCGGGGCTCG
>JBCDGX010000510.1:0-4821 GCA_038750805.1 Myxococcota bacterium | reverse complement strand
TCGCCTCGACGGTCTCGCCGATGGTGATGGGGACCGGCGTCTCCATCGCGCCCGCCGCGAACGACGTGGTCGCCCCCGCGGCTTCCCGCTTCGCAGACGTCGCCTGACGGCGACGCGGCACGCTGCCGCGGCAGACGGGCTGGCGGAGGCCCGCCCGACGCGGCCGCGCGCGCGCGGTCGAGACCGTCAGGGTGTTGCCAGGGCGACCCGCCACCGTGGCCACGCGTCACCGATCGTGACGATCCGGGCGACGTCACACGTTACGACTCTTACGGCGCGCCGGATGGGATCGGCTGGCGGGCGGGCGTTTGCGCCCACCCCAGCGTCAACGGCGGTGCCGACGCGATCGCGCTGCGCCGTCCGCGGAGGACCCTCACGCAAGATCTTCGAGGGCGCGCAGGACCTGCCGGGTGAACGACGTGCGCAGGTAGAAGCCGCGGGGGTTTTGCCATTGGAAGGCCCCGTCGGCGTCCGGCACACGCGGCCGTGCCGCCGACGTCGCGGCCTTCGGTCGCACCTGGAGGGCGTCGCCGAGGCTCGCGTCGATGTCGTCGAGGTTGCCCTCGGCGATCCTGGCGGCCACCCGTTCCCAATCGTCCTGCAGCACGCGGCGCTCGGCGGGGCTCGGTGACCAGAGGATCGGGCTCCCGAGCCGACGCCCGGGAAGGGGCCAGGCGTCGGACGCCTCGACGGGCACCCAGAGCACGCGCTGGAGCTTGTGCCAGCAAGGGGAGTCCTCGAAATCGAGGGCGGCCATGCGGTTCGGCTGGATCGTGCACACGAAGGTCGACTCCTTCGGCCGCCCGCGCACGTCGATGGGGAGCGTCTTCAGCTCGACGCCGATCGCCTGGAAGTCCGCGGCGTCCCGGCTCCCGGCGCTCGCCCCCAGAAAGCGCTCGACGAGCTGCCCGGCGAGGCCCTTCGCCCGCCGCGTGCTCTCGGGCACGGGCACGCCGAGCGCCGCGCCGAGCTCGCCGACGGTCCAGCCCGCGAGGCGCCGGGCGCGCGCCATGAGCTCGGCCTCGCTCCGCGGCTCGTCGAGGGTCAACTGGCTCACCGGAGCTCGCAGACCGAACGCCCGAAGAGCCGCTCGAGGCTCGCGAGGAGCGCGTCGCTCGGCTCCACGCTCACGCCGGTCTCCGCCAACGCGACGCTCCACTGGCCCGTGCGCGCGAGCTCGAGGGCCACGGGGATCGGCCCCGGGTGCTTCTCGAGCGTCTGCTTGAGGCTCTCCAGGAGCCCCCGGTCCACCGTGTCCACGTCGACCTTCAGGTTCACCAGGCGCGTCTGCTTCGACACCGCGTCGGCGAGGAGTTTCGCCTCGTCGAGCACGATCTTCGTGACCACCTCGCCGTCGCCCACGTCCTCGTGCTTCACGCGCCCGGTGACGAGCACGGGCTCCCCGGCCGTCAGCACCTCGCGCGTCCCCGGCGCCTCGAGGGGCTTCGGGCGCACGATGACCTCGACGCGCCCCTCGGCGTCCTCGAGCTCGAAGAACGCCATGGTCGTCCCCGTGCGCGTCCGCCGCTCGCGATAGGCCTCGACGCTCCCCCCGACGAGCGTCCGCGCGTGACGCTCGAGCTCCGGCAGCGTCGCCGTCGTCGCGTTGCCGATGCGCCCGAGCTCCTTCGCGTAGCGGTCGAGGGGGTGGCCGCTGACGTAGAAGCCGAGCGTCTCCTTCTCCTTCGCGAGCTGCTCCCGGCTGTCCCAGCTCGGCACGCCCGTGGGGAAGGTGCCGCCGGCGCGCTCGAAGCTCTGTTGCTCCTCCCCGCCGGCGAGCAGGCCGAAGAGGCTGGTCTGTCCGCTCGCCCGCTCCTGCGCCGCGCGCTTGCCGCGCTCGATGGCCGTCTCGACCGCCGCCGAGGCCTGGGCCCGGTGCACCTCGGGCTGATGGCAGCCGTCGAAGGCGCCGCTGCGCACGAGCGCCTCGCAGACGTTCTTGTTCACGCGGCGCAGGTCGACGCGGTCGCAGAAATCGTAGAGGTCCACGAAGGGCTGCTTGCCCTCCTCGCCGGTGCGCGCCTCGAAGAGCGCGTCGAGGGCCGCGCCCCCGACCCCTTTGAGCGCCCCGAGGCCGAAGCGAATCGCCGGGCCCGAGGGGTCGCGGAGCGCGCCCTTCTCGCTGACGGGCCGCCCCTCCGGCCGCTTCACGTCGTCCCGCGCCTCGTAGACCACCGTGAAGTCCACCTCGGACTCGTTCACGTCCGGCGGCAGCACCGTGATGCCCAGCGAGCGCGCCTCGGCCACCGTGCGCACGACCTTCTCCGACTTGTCCTTGTCCGCCGACATGGTCGCGCAGCAGAACTCCGCCGGGAAATGTGCCTTCAGATAGGCCGTCTGATACGTGATCAGCGCGTACGCCGCCGAGTGGCTCTTGTTGAAACCGTAGCCCGCGAAGTACGCCATCAAGTCGAAAACCTCTTCGGCCTTCTCCGGGGTGTGTCCGTTCTTCCGCGCGCCTTCGATGAAGATGCCCTTCTGCTTCTCCATCTCGGCGACCTTCTTCTTGCCCATGGCCCGCCGAAGAAGATCCGCGCCGCCGAGCGAGTAGCCCCCCATGTCGCGGGCGATCTGCATCACCTGTTCCTGGTAGACGATGACGCCGCGCGTGGGCTCGAGGATGTGCTCGAGGCTCGGGTCCGGGTACTCGACCTTCTGGCGCCCGTGCTTCCGGTGCACGAAGTCCGTGTGCATGTCCGCGCCCATGGGCCCGGGCCGGTAGAGCGCCACCGCCGCGACGATGTCCTCGAAGGCGTCGGGCTTGAGCATCTTGAAGAGGCTCTGCATGCCCGAGGACTCGAGCTGGAAGACGTTCGTGGTCTCACCGGACTGCAGGAGCGCGTAGGTCGCCGGGTCGTCGAGGGGGATGGCCTCGAGGTCGAAGGGCCCGTCCTGGTCGGGGCGTTTCGCGATCAGCTTCACGGCGATGTCGAGCACCGTGAGCGTCTTCAGCCCGAGGAAGTCGAACTTGACGAGGCCCGCCGACTCGACGTCGTCCTTGTGGTACTGCGTGACCAGCACGCCCTCTTCGGGACAGAAGACGGGCACGTGGTCCCAGACGGGCCCCTCGCTGATCACCACGCCGGCGGCGTGCATGCCGGCGTGCCGGGTGAGGTTCTCGATCTGCTGCGCCGTATCGAGGAGCTCCTTCACCTCCGGGCGCTCCTGGTAGCTCGCCCGAAGCCGCGGCTCGTCCTTCAGCGCCTGGTCGATGCTCGCGCTCTTGCCCGGCGCGAGCTCGGGGATGAGCGCCGCGAGCCCGCCTGCTTCCTGCGGCGCGATGCCCATCACGCGCCCCACGTCGCGCACCACGCTCTTCGATTTGAGCTGGTGGAAGGTCGCGATCTGGCCGACGGAGGCATGGCCGTACTTCTCGCGGACGTAATTGATGACCTGGTCGCGTTGATCCATGCAGAAATCGACGTCGAAATCCGGCATGGACACGCGCTCCGGGTTGAGGAAGCGCTCGAAGAGAAGGCCGTAGGGGAGGGGGTCGAGGTTCGTGATGCGGAGCGCGTAGGCCACGAGCGAGCCCGCGCCCGAACCGCTCCCGGGGCCCACGGGGATGCCCTGGTTCTTCGCCCAGACGATGAAGTCCGCGACGATCAGGAAGTAGCCCGGGAAGCCCATGGAGAGGATGACGCCGAGCTCGCGCTCGAGGCGCGCGAGGTAGGTCTCCTCGTCGGGCTCGTGGCCGAGGGCCCGCATCTCCGCGAAGCGCTCGCGGAGCCCTTGGTGCGAGAGGTCCCGGAGCGCCTGGTCCTCGCTCTGACCATCCGGGAGCGGGAAGCGCGGGAGCTTCGGCGGGCTCAGCGGGTTCGCCTGCCCGGCGCACATCTCGGCGACGCGGAGCGTGTTCTTCACCGCCTCGGGCACGTCCTTGAAGAGCTCGGCCATCTGCGCCGGCGACTTCAGGTACATCTCCGCCGAGTTGTGGTGCATCGCCTCCATCTCGCGGAGCGAGCGACCGGCGCCGATGCACTGGAGCGCGAGCTGCGCGCGGGCCTGCTCGCGGTCCATGAAGTGGCAGCAGTTCGTCGCCACGAGCGGGAGATCGAGGTCTATGGCGAGCTCCCGGAGCACGCCGTTCAGCGGCCGGTTCTCGGGGAAGCCGTGGTCCTCGAGCTCCACGAAGAGGCGCTCTGGGCCGTAGATGTCCTTCAGCGCGCCGAGCGTCTCGCGGCCAGCGTCGGGCCCGCGCATGAGGACGGCCTGGGGGACGAGGCCCGCGAGGCAGGCCGTCAGGGCGACGACGTCCTTCGAGTGCTCGGCGAGGAGCTCGAGGTCGATGCGCGGGACGCCCTGGTGGAGCCCGTCGACCCAGCCGAGGCTCACGAGGCGGACCACGTTCTGGTAGCCCTCCTGGCTCGTCCCGAGGAGCAAGAGATGCCCGGGCTCGGCGCCCTTGGGATCGCGCCGATCGCCGGTGGTGACGTGGACCTCGGCGCCGAGGATGGGCTTCACGTCCGTGCCCTGGCAGGCCTGGTGGAGCTGGACGGCCCCGTACATGTTCGCCCGATCCGTCAGCGCCACGGCCGGCATGCCGAGCTTTCCGCATTGCTCGACGAGCTCGCGGATGCGGATCGCCCCATCGAGCATCGTGAACTCGGAGTGGACGTGGAGGTGGACGAACTCCGGGGTCTCCGCCATGGAACCGAGACCCTAGCAGGGCGGTGAGAGAGGCGACCCATCCGGGTCGTGGACGATTTCGCGTCGTGGGGTGCGTCCGCGAGCCGACGAAATGTGGTGCATTTCCGAGGCGAGGGGATGGCGCCGACCGGCGTGAGGGCGCCGCGAAGCGGTGCCGTCGCCTTTCTCACC
>JBCDGX010000509.1:0-4827 GCA_038750805.1 Myxococcota bacterium | reverse complement strand
GGCGAGCCCCTCCGGGGCCGCCTCGCGGCGCGGGAGCGTCAGGCGCGTGCGGGGGTCGAGGTGCAGCCAGAGCGCGTCGCCGACGGCGTCGCAAGCCTCGCCTTCCTCCGAGCGCAGCGTGGCCTCGATCTCGAAGGTCCACACGGGGTCGCTCCAGCGGGGCTCGGGGATGCGCACGACGATGCGCCGCTCGAGGGCACCGCGGAGCGCGCCCTCGCGAGCCCCGTCGGGGCGGGGCTCGTCGATGGGGAAGGCGCCCAGGGGAACCTCCCGGTCCGCCTCGACGAGGCGGACGGCCACGCGGCTCGTGGCGCCGAGCGCGTGCGGGAAACGCGCCTCGAGCGTCAGCTCGGGATGCGCCTCGAGCTCCCAGCCGGCCGGGCGCTCCCAGGTGAAACGGAGCGTGTGCCGCCCCTCGCCGCGCGCGGTCCAGCCGAGCTTCGCAAGCTCCGGCGGGAGGGCCACCTCGGCGCTGCGCGCGGTCTCCTCGCCCTCGCTGACCTCGTTGCCCTCGCTGGCCTCCTCGCCCTCGCTGGCTTCAGGCGCTGGCGTCGTCCCGACCAGGCAGCTGCTGCGCTCGGCGCAGCGGCTCCGGAGGGTCTCCGCGCGGAGGGTCTCGAGCGTCGCCGCGACCAGGGTCCAATCGCGCGCCTGCACCTCGAGGGCGTCGGCGCTCACGGCGACCCGCCCAACCGCCTCGCCGACGGGCGCGAGGCCCAGGCGGAGGGTGACGGGCTCGTCGTCCTCGTCCCCCGGGTCGGCGTCCTCGGCGTCGAAGGCGACGGCGCCCATGTGCGTGAGGAGCGCGACGGCCTCGAGGAAGGCGGCCGTCGCCGGCGCGCCGGTCCCGTTCGCGCGCTCGATGCGGAAGCTGCCCCCGCCGAGGCGGGCGAAGACCTCGCCCAGCGTCGCCTCCTCGGCGCCCGTGCGCCCGGCCTGGCGCCGCCACGCGATCCCGCCCTCCACGCGCACCCAGGCGTCGCGGTCGTGCCGCTCGAGGCAGGGGTCGTCGGGGACGACCAGGCGCGCCCGGAGGCCGATGCGATGAAAGCCGCCCTCGAGGTCGCCGAGCGCGAGGCGCAGCACGCCGCGGGCGCGGGCGAGCGGGACGCTCCGCCGCGGCTCCCCGTCGACCTCCACGGTGATCGTCGAGCGCCGCATGTCCAGGAGCTCGGACGCCTCGAGGCTGAGCGCGAGCGTCGGGGCGCTGGCCCGGTCCCCCAGCGCGTCGACGGGGACGACGGTCTCCCAGCTGGGCGCCATGCCCCGGAGCGTGACGGCGGCGGCGCCGGGCGGCGACAGGAGATGCTCGACGACGCGGCTTCGCGGCGCGGCGGAGGCCCCGAGGGGCAGGGCGAGGATGGCGAGAACGAGAGCGAGCGTGCGGGACATGGCGAATTTCCGGGGCGTCAAAAGCGGACGGTGAAGGCGAGGTCGACGACGCGAAGCGGGACCGTGCCGAAGGCGACGTCGCCGCGAAGGGCGAGCTGCTGGTCCTTGGCCGGGCCCAGGGAGAGCACGAGCGCGGTGCTGAGCGAGCCGCCCCGCACGCCGGCGTCGGTGAGGGACGCGCCACCGCTCGCCCGGACGGCCAGGCGGGCGTGAAGGGGCACGAAGCCGGTGAGCACGAGGGCTGTTTCGCCGGGGGCGCGGGCGGCGCGACCTGCCCGGAAGACCTGCGCCATGACCCAGGCGTCGCCGCCGAGGAGGCGCTGGAGGCCGAGCATGGAGAGGTGGCCAAGGCCGCCCTCGGCGTGGTTTCCGACGCGGGTCGTCAGCAGCGTCACCCAGGAGCCTGCGCGCCAGCTCGCGCCCAGGAGGAGCGCGGCTTCGTCCGCGACGGGCGGGTTGGCCCCACCCCGGCGCTGCCAGCGCGCGCCGGCGGAGAGGGTGAGCTCGGGCGCGTCCAGGCGGTACGCCGCGCTCGCCTCGAGCGTGGTGGCGCGCTCGAAGCCCGTCGAAGGCCCGTCGAAGGCGCTGCCGCCGCCGGGGCTCCGGCGCAGGTCCTCCTCGGCGCGCGCGGCGATGGTCCAGCGCGGCGTCGCCCGGACCTGCGCCTCGAGGCCGTAGCGGGGCACGCGCTCGTAGGCGCTCTCGGACGGAAGGAAGGCGAGACCGCCGTGGGCGCTCAGCGTCACCCGGCGGTCGCGGCGCAGCCCCTCCCGCGCCTCCCGCGCCTCGCCCTGACTCGGGTCGAGGCGGAGGGCTTCGTCGTAAGCGTCCCGGGCGGCGCGACGGCGGAGCTGGGCGCGCTCGGCCGAGCCCAGGCCGGCAAAGGCGTCGGCGTCGTCGGGATGCGCACCGAGCCACGCCTCGAAGACCGCCGCGGCGTCCGCCGGCCGGCCGGCCCAGAGCAGGGCCCGGCCGTGGCCGAGCGCGGCGCCTCGCGCGGCCGCGTCGTCGAGGGGGCGCCGGCGGAGCGTCTCGTAGGCCGCGATGGCCTCCGCGAGGCGCCCGAGGCGCGCGAGCGTGCCCGCGCGTTCGAGGCCGAGGGAGGCGTGCTCCGGATGCTCCTCGAGGCCAGCCTCGAAGGCGTCGAGCGCGCCCTCGAGGTCCTCGGCGTCGCGAAGGGCCGCGCCGTGAAGGAGGTGGACGAGCGGGCACGGGGACACCGGTGCGCGCCGGGCCAGGGCCGGCGCGAGCTCCCCGAGTGCCGCACCCTCGGCCGCCCGCGCGAGCAGCCCGTCGTCTGCGGGGTCCGAGCAATCCGCGTGGGCGGTGGTGCTCATCGCCAACCCCAGCAGGGCGGCGAGGACGAGGGGCTCAAGCCTGGACACGGGGAAGGTCCGAGCGGGTGGGGCGCAGCATGTTCTGCGCTTGGCTCATCGCCTCGACGGCGTACTCGTAGCGGCCGATGGCGTCCGAGGTGTGGGCGTCGCTCGAGAAGAGCACCTCGACGCCGCGGGACATCAGCGTGGCGATGACGCGCGGGGAGGGGCAGGCCCAGCGCTCGTCGATCTCGATCATCGCGTCGTAGGAGACCAGCGCGTCGCCGAGGCTCTCGACGACCCAGGTGCGCACCTGACGCTCATCGATGTTCAGCTTCGGAAGAAGGCTGAAGAGGTGCGCGACGATGACGCGGGGGCCCGCGAGCTGGACCGCGCCGACGGTCGCGTCGTGGAGCGCTTCGATGACGTTCGCCGGGGTCAGCCGCCCGCTCTCGAGGCGCCGCCGCGACTCCCGGACGTCCAGGCAGCCATTGGCGAGCGGGAGCTGGTGGTCCGCCGCGTAGACGAAGTCGACGCCCCGGAGCAGCGCTGGCTTCGGCAGGTCGAGGGTGCCGCGGTCGTCCAGGAGCTTCGCCTCGACGCCCACGTAGAGCTGCAGGGAGGTCTGCTCGCGCAGCGCGGCGATGTGCGCGGCGAACTCCGGAACGTACGTCGAGTCGCGGCGCACGTGGTCGACGCACCCGAGCCGGCGAAGGCCGCGAAGCTCGGCCGCGACGACGTTCATCGAGGGGGAGTCACGGCCATCCGAGAAGGTCGAGTGGACGTGCATGTCTTCCTGGGTGTGGAGCGAGAGCATGCCCACCCCTTGAGCAGCGACCGTGCCGAAGCCTCTCGCCCCACGTTCGTAGGGGTCGCGGCCGCGAGCGACCCGAAGTGGAACGGTGGGCGCGTTCCACGTTGGAACGGCCGCCGTCCCGCTTCGGGGCACCGCTCGCGCTTGCGCGACCTCCCTGGCGGAAAGAGCCCGGGAAGGCGCCCTGGCATCGTCCTCGCAAGAGCCGCCCTCGAGCCGGCCCGCCGGGTGGCGGACGGCCGAAGGAGGACGCTCGAATGTGTGGCATCTACGGCATGGTCAACGGTCACCCGGTCGCCAGGGATCTCGTGCGCGGTCTCGGTCGCCTCGAGTACCGCGGCTATGACAGCGCGGGCGTCGCGCTCATGACCGAGGGGCGTATCGCTCGCCGGCGCGTGGCCGGTCGCGTGGCGGGCCTCGACGAGAGCCTCGACGCGATGCCGCTCCCCGGTTCGTTGGGCATCGCGCACACGCGCTGGGCGACGCACGGCGGTCCGAGCGAGGACAACGCCCACCCGCACGTCGCGGGCCGCGTCGCCGTCGTCCACAACGGCATCGTCGAGAACCACGCGGCGCTGCGCCGTGAGCTCGAGGGCCGGGGCCGGGTGTTCCACTCGGAGACCGATAGCGAGGTGATTGCGCACCTCCTCGACGAGGCGCTCGGCGCCGGGAGCTCGCCGCGGGAAGCGCTCCAGGGCACCTGCGAGCGCCTCGACGGCAGCTTCGCCCTCGGCGTGCTCATCGAGGGTCACGAGCGCCTCCTCGCGGCGCGCCGCGGCAGCCCCCTCGTCGTCGGCGCCATGCACGGTGGCGCCGTGCTGGCCTCGGACGCCCTCGCCCTCGCGGACGACGCCGAGGGCTTGCTCGCGCTCGAGGACGGGGAGGTCGCCGAGCTCGGCCGGGGCGGCATCGAGGTCTTCGACGCCGACGGCCTCCGCGTCGACCGCGAGCTCGCGCCCATGGAGGCCGACGAGGTCGCCGAGCGCGGGGACTTCGACAGCTTCATGGCCAAGGAGATGCACGAGCAGCCCGAGGCGCTCCGCCGCGCCCTCGCGCACCTCGGCTGCCGGGGCATCCGCTGGGACGCCGTCGACGAGGTCGTCTTCGCGTCCTGCGGCACGAGCCGCTACGCCTCGGAGGTCGGCGCGGCCTGGCTCCGGGAGCTCGCCGGCCTCCCGGCGCGCGTCGTTATCGCCAGCGAGTTCCGCTACGCGCCGGGACCCTGGAGCGCCGCGGGGCCCGGCCGCACGCTGGCGGTCTTCGTCAGCCAGTCCGGGGAGACGGCGGACACGCTCGCGGCCCTCG
>JBCDGX010000508.1:0-4833 GCA_038750805.1 Myxococcota bacterium | reverse complement strand
CGCAGCCGGCGCTCCTCCGGCACCTGCCCATGAGCACGCTGACCCCGATCACGGCGGCCTCGCCGGCGCCGGCCGAGCCGGACATCCGGCGCAACCTGAAGAAGGGCGGCGTGGTGCGCGCGCTCGCCGAGACGGCCGTGACCCGGCGCACGGGGCTCTGGCTCTGCCAGTACGGCGGCGTGCGCAAGGAGATCTACGTGCGCGAGGGGCGGCCGACCCACGTCGCCTCGAACCTCGCCGGCGAGATGCTCGGCGAGTTTCTGGTGGCGCGCGGGGAGCTCTCGCGCGGCGAGCTCGACATGGCCCTCGCCGTGATGCCTCGCTACGAGGGCAAGCTCGGCGAGACGCTCTCGGCGCTCGGCCTCGTCGAGCCCGTGCGCCTCGTCCGGCACATCGAGGAGCAGGTCCGGGAGAAGCTCCTCGACCTCTTCACCTGGCACGCCGGGAGCGCCGAGTTCTACGCCGGCGTGGACGCCCCGGACGACCGCTTCGGCCTCGACCTCGACGCCTGGGAGATCCTCGACGAGGGCCTTCGCCGGCGCCTCCAGGCGGGCCTCGAGGAGGAGCGCTTCGCGGCGCACCTGCTCACGCCCTTGGTCCGCGTGCCGCAGCTTCCCCTCGCGCTCCAGCGCGGCGACCTGCCGGAGGGCCTCGTTCGCCTCTTCGCGCGTGTCCGCGAGCCCGTTCCGCTCCATGCCATCGTGGGCGAGCTGGCCGGTCCCGGCGACGACGCCAACCGCGGCTACCGCCTCGTGCTCCTGGGCTTCGCGCTCGACGCGCTTCGTTGGGCGAGCGAGCCCTGAGTCCGGCAGCGCCCTTTCCCGTGGGGAGCGCCCGCGGGCGCGAGCCGCGCCTCAGGTGAGGAGCTCGTCGGCCACGGAGCCCTCGACGTCCCGGTCTCCTTCCATGTTCAGACCGAGCCCGAGGGCCCGCAGGCTCGCGTTGTAGACCTCCGTCGCCTGCCGGTCGACGTCGATCACTCCCGTACGCAAGCGTCCGTTCGTTCGGCTGACGAGATGGAACACGTCCTCGACGTCGTGGCTCCGCCCGTTGCCGAGCTCCGTCGCCGCCCACACGAGCGCGTTCTCCAGCAGCGTGCCCCCGTTCTCGTCGACCACCGTGTCGTCGAGGCGCTCGAAGAGGTGGGCCATCTCCGCCGCGTAGAGCCAGACGTGATCGAGCATGAGCGCCTCGACGGGGCCCGGCGCGAGGCGATGCCAGTACTCGTGGGTGGTCTCGGCGTCGTCGAAGGCGCGGGTCTGGCCGTACGCCGAGTAGCTCCCGTAGAGGCGGATGCGCTCCCCGCCGCTCGTGAGCTGGAGGTTGCCGAAGCGGCAGAGATCGCACTGGAAGGCGAGCACGTAGACGTCGACCATGGAGCGCCAGAGCCGCATCCAGCGGTTCACCTCCATGCGCACGCCCTCGTTGTTCACGGTGCGCTGGATTTCGACCATCTCGGGATGATCGAAGCGGCCGGGATCCTCCGCGACGCAGCCCATGGGGCTCGCGACCTCCGCGTCCGGGTCGAAGATGCCGAGCTCGAGCTCGCGGATGCGCTCGACGTGGAGGGCCACCTTCGCCTTGCTCTCCTCGCTCAAGCCGAAGGCGTCGCTCGTCACGTAGCGGTACTGCTCGAGGGCCGAGTCGAGGACGCTGCGCTCGTAGCGGGCGCGGCGGGCACGCTCGCGCTCGGCCTCCGTCGGCATGTCGCTCGAGGGATCCGTCGGCAGGCTGCCGAACGTTCGATCGAAGAGCTGCTTGGGGTCCTCGATGGGCGCGTCCGTAGGCACGGCGCGGCCGCTCCAGCTGTGGATGTGCCGGCTGTTGTCCGACTGCCGCGAGAAGCTCCCGGCGACGAGGGTCTGGATGCGCGTCGGCGCGCTCCCGCCCGGGAGCGAGGTGCGTACGCGCTGGTCGATGCTGGCGCCCGTGCGATGCCCGCCGACGAAGGCGGTCTCCGACCCCCTCCCGTGGTTCCCCGTCGAGCGGCTGCCCTTCTCGTAGTGCACGCCGCGGACGAGCGCGATCTTGTCGGCAACCCGCGCCAGCGGGGCCAGGTGCGGGCTCTCGAAGCCCGCGCGCTGGTACTCCGAGGGGACGCCGAGCCCGAAGAAGAAGGTGAGCACGCGCGGCGGCGGGGGCGGGTCCGCGGCGAAGACGCTCGCGGCGCGCATCTCGCTCAAGAAGGGGAGCCCGATGGCGATGCCGCCGGCGCCTCGGAGCAGCGTGCGCCGCGAGAGCACGTGGCGGTACGCGGGGTTGCGCGAGCGGGGCGGTTTCACGAGCCCTCTCCTTCCGGCGCGAGGCGCGCGAAGCTCGGGTGCGTGGCGATGGCCACGAGCAGGTCCACGTAGGTCCCCCCCGCCTGCCGGGCCGCGTCCTCCACCTCGCGCACGAGGCAGCGGTCGACGGCCCCCTCCCCGAAGGCTCGGCGGAGCGCGAAGACGAGGGGCTTCTCGGCGAGGCAGGCATGCACCGCGGGCAGCTCCGCGAGGCCGCGGGCGAGGCCGTCGATGCCCTCGTAGGGGGCGAGCACCTCGCCGGTGACGGCGGGGATCCACCCGTCCTCGCGCGTGGGGTTGCCGTGCACGTCCTGGGATCGGTAGCGGCCCGTGCCGTCGAAGGGCTCGAAGGCATAGGCGAGCGGATCGAAGGCGCGGTGGCAGAGGCCGCACTCGCCCGTGCCCGGGTCCAGGCGCTCTTCGCTTCGGGCGCGCTCCGAGGCCGTCTCGGGCAGCATGGTCGTCGTCGTGTCGACGCCCACGGGCGGGTCCGGGAGGTCCCGGCAGGTCAGCGCCCGGAGCACGAAGAGGCCCCGCGAGACGATGGAGGGCCGGTTCCCATTGGCGTGCGCGGCGAGCACGGCCGGCTGGGTCAGCAGGCCGCGGCGCTCCGGCACGGCCGAGAGATCGACGCGGCGGAGCTCCCCGGGGCGGAGGTCCACGTCGAGGTCATAGGTCGCGACGAGCTCCGGCCCGAGATAGGTCCAGTCGGCCGTGAGCAGGTCGACGAGGCCGCCGGGTGCAACCTCCTCGTCCCCCCAGAGCACGGCGCGTACGAACGCCTCCGTCTCGGCGCGCATGGCGACCTTCGCCGCGTCCGGGACGTCGCGCGCGGCCTGCTCGAGGCGCTCGAGGGAGACCCAGTCCTCGACGAACGTGAGGGACGCCTCCACGGCTCGCGGGTCCTCGGCGAGGCGACGCACCTCGGCCTCGATGCCGGCGGCGCCCTCGAGGGCTCCGGCGCGCGCGGCCTCGCGTAGGGCCGCGTCCGGCGCCGAGCCCCACACGAGGTAGGCGATGCGGCTGGCCAGCGCGCCGGCGTCGACGCGCGGTCCGCTCCGCCGGTCCTCGAGGTGATAGAGGAACTGGGGCGATTGGAGCATGGCGCGAAGGACGAGGCGCGCCGCGACGTCGAAGCCCTCGCCTTCCCCGCGCACGACCTCGAAGATGGGCAGAAAGCCAATGGTCTCCGGCGCGCGGAGCGGCCGCCGGAAGAGTCGTTCGCCGAGGCTCTCGACGAAGGGACGCGCGCAGGACTCGTCGAGCGACGCGCAGCTCACGAAGGGCGCGAGATCGGCGGCCTCGGCCGCGGCCTCGGCCAAATCCGAGAAGGCCGTCACGTGGGCGAAGCTCGTCGTCTGGCCGCGGCTGCTGGTGGTGGCGGGGGCGCGCGTCTCGGCCGGGAGCGCGGCCGCGGCCTCCGCGAGCTGCGCCGGGTCGATCTCCAGCAGGTCCCGCACGCTCCGAAGCACCTCGTCGCGCGTGAGCCGCGGGAGAAGCGCGGTCCCGGCGGCCTCGGGGACCTCGACGCAACCCTCGAGGGTCGAAGGGACGTTCGGCGGCGCCTCCGCGGGGACGAGAGGGTCGGCGATCTGTCCCGTGCATGCGCTGGCGCCGAGCGCGGCGACCCAAAGCCAGGGGAGCGCGGGGGAGCATCGAACGTTCACGGCGGGCCTCGGACAAGAGGCTAGCCCCCGCGGCGTGGCGCCGACGTTACGACGACGGGCGATCGGGGCCGCGGCCCCCGGCGACCGCCTCGCCTTCCCCGAAGGACGCCCGGCCCTGCAGCTCGAGACCCACGAGGCGCCCGACCAGGATCGTCAGGTAGAGCTGCCCGACGACGGCCTCGAGCGCGGCGACGGATCGCGCAGGGCCGCTGGCCGGCGTGATCTCGCCGTAGCCCACCCCGGTGATCGTGACGATGCTGAAGTAGCTCGCCCACTCGGGGCCCACGAGGGGCCCGGCGGGCCCGGCGTAGGAGCCCGGCGCGAAGCGCTCGAGGGCCAGGTGAAGGACGCTGAAGCCACCGCTCAGCAGCAGGTACACGGCGACGCCGCCGGCGAGGGTGCGGAGGTCCGTAACCCGCATGCGAAGCACGTCCCGGAGGATCAGGACGGCGGTCGTCGCGATCATGCCGAAGGCGACGACGAGCGAGGCCAAGCCGACGGACGAGCCGAGGCCGGCGATCTCCGAGGCGAGGTTCGCGCAGACGATCAGCGCACCAAAGGCGAGGAAGAGCCGCGTCCGACCGCGATCGGCGACGGCCCCCGCGGTGGCGGCGACCGCGGTGACGAGGAGCGTCGTGCTGGCGAAGCGCGCTGCCGGCCAGGTCGAAAGGAAGCCCTCGACCCCGATGCGCCCGAGGAGCAAGGCCACGAGGGTGACGTAGGGGACCGGCCGCTCCTGCTGCATCGTACGCAGGGTGCGGTGGATGCGCGCCGGGCGCGCGTTTTCGGCAAGGCTCGTTCGCTCGGTGTCCAAGACAGAAGTCGCGAGCGTATCCGCGAGGATTGCGGTTCGAGGTTGCGGGCGACACGACGAGTCGATGCGG
>JBCDGX010000507.1:0-4836 GCA_038750805.1 Myxococcota bacterium | reverse complement strand
GGCACCGCTTCGCGGCGCCCTCACGCCGGTCGGCGCCATCCCCTCGCCTCGGAAATGCACCACATTTCGTCGGCTCGCGGACGCACCCCACGACGCGAAATCGTCCACGACCCGGATGGGTCGCCTTTCTCACCAACCTGCTAGCAGGTCTCACCGAGCGGCTAACGCGCCCCGAGCGCCGAGAGCAGGCGCTCGGTCCCGGCCGGCTCCACGAGGCGCCGAACGAGCGTGGCCTTCGCCGCGATCTCGCTCTCCGGCCCGCGGAGGACCTCGTGGGCGAGCACGGCGTCGCCCGCCGCGGTGCGCCCGACGAGCTGCGTCGTCACGCGCACGTCGTCGCCGGGCTCGACGCCGCCGCGGAAGCGCACCTCCTCGGCCACGGGCACGACGGCGACGGGGTCGAGGCCTGCGGCGACCATGGCCCGGGCGAGGCCCTCGTCGGCCCAGTCCACGTAGGCCGGGTGGTTCACGTGCCTGAGCGGGTCCGCCCAGCTCCGCCAGCAGGTGAAGGTGAAGGCATGCGGGGCGCCGTCCACGGGCTCGTGCTCGGGGAGGACTACCGGGCCGTCGTGGGCCTCGAGGGGGAAGGCCGCCTCGAGCTCCGGGCTGCAGCGGAGGGCGCGGTAGCTCCCGTCGTCCGCGCGGCCGATGTGCACCCATTCCTGGCTCGCCGCCGCCACGGGGCCGCGCGCGTCGCGGAGCCGGCACTCGCGATGGAAGAGGGTCCCGCGGCGGATCATCCGAGGCCAGGTCTCCCCGCGGAGCGCGTCGCCGTAGACGATCTCCCGGTCGTGCCGGGCGACCATGCGCCGGACCATGAAGTTCACGCCGGCCTCGCGATAGCGCTCCGGGGGCCAGCCGACGCCCGTCGAGCCCAGCACGGCGACCTCCTGAAACGCGCGCCAGACCTCGCCGGCACGCGCGACCTCGCGCGGCGTGAAGGCCGAGCGCGGCACGTGGATGGGCATCTCGATCACGTGGGGCGGTCCTCGTGGGCGTCCGCCCGGGCTCGAAGGGGCGGCGTCACGTCCGCCGCCCCGTGAGCGTCGCCTGGTCCGCGTCGTCGAGGACCAGGAGGGCGCAGGGCTCGCAGCGTTCGACCTGCGAGGTGCCGTGCCGCGTCGTGAGCTCGCTGCGGCGCAGGAGCTGCTCGCACTTCGGGCAGCGGTGCGGGACCGAGACGAAGTACCAGTCCTGGGCCGTGCGATCGATGAACTGCCCGAGGCTCGCGCCCGCGTCCTCGAGCTCGAGCACGCTCACGCCGCAGCGCCCGCAGCGCGCGACGTCCCGGGCGACGCTCCGGTAGGCGCCGCCGCCGAGGAGCCGGCGGAGGCTCATGCCGCAGCGGGGGCACGCGCCGGCGCCGCCGACCACCTCGTCGACGAGGAGCGTGAGCGTGAGCGTGAGCGCCTCCACGCGGAAGGCGACGCTCTCGCCGCGGGCGAGCCGGCGCTCGTGCTTCATCCAGCGAAGGACGCAGCCGCCATCGTCGCCGGGCAGGATCGAGAGCCGCGCGCCGAGCTCCGGGAGCGGCCAGGGCGAGTTCGGCGGCCCGAGGCTCGTGCCCCCGCCCACGGGCAGGACGCGCGTGGCGAGGTGGCGCCCGTCCGCGTCCCGATGGTCGACGAGCACGCGCACGGCTACTCCGCGGTCACGCGCGCCGGCTCGGGCTTGGCCTCGGCGCCCTCGCCCTCGGCCTCGCCGTCCGGCGTCGTGCCGCCCGCGGCGCCGTTCCGCGCCCGGACGTGCCGGCGGCTCAGCCCCGCGATCTGGAGCAGCGCCGGCTGCACGACGAGCGTCGCGAGCAGGCAGCTCGCCACGGTCACGGCGATGAGCTCGCCGAAGCGGCGTACGGGCACGAAGTTGCTCATCAGGAGGACGGCGAAGCCGCCCATGAGCGTCACGCTGCTGATCACGATGGCGCGCCCCGTGCCCCGCGCGGCGCGGATCAGCGCCGGGTGCGAGTGGAAGCCGCGCACCCGCGTCTCCTCCCGGAAACGCGCGAGCACGTGGATGCTCCCGTCGACGGCGAGGCCCAGGCTGATCGAGAAGATGATCACCGTCGCCGCGTTCAGCGGGATGTCGCGCACGACCATGTAGGCCATCGTCGCGACGAGCGGGATCACGTTCGGCGGGATGCTCAGGAGCCCGAGGCGGAGGCTCCGGAAGAGGAGCGAGAGCAGGACGAAGATGATCCCGATGGCCGTCAGCAGGCTCCCGAGGAGGTCGCCGACGACCGCGTCCATGCCCACCGAGCCCGTGTAGGCCTCGCCGGTGAAGGCGAAGCGCACGCCCGTGTCCGCGAGGCCCTCGTCGAGGCGCTCCTCGAGGTCCGCGATGAAGCGCATGGTCGCCTGCGCGCCCACGTCCCGGACCTTGATCTGGTAGCGCATCTGCCGGCCGTCCGGCGAGAGCCAGGCACCGAGCGGGTCCGCCTCCTCCGCGCGCACGCGCAGGAGGTTCACGATGGCCTCGACCTGCGCGCGGTTCACGAAGGGGGCCTCGAGCGCCGCCTCGTCGAGGCTCAGGAGATAGAGGCTCTGCCGGAGCATCTGCGCGTGGCTCATCGCCCCGAGGATCTCTGGGCGCTCCGTCGCCCAGGCGCTGGTCGCGTCGAGCGTCGCGAGGAGCTCCGGGTCGTTGAAGCGCCCCTCCTCGTCGGCCTCGAGGAAGACCTCGAGGGGGCGGACGCCGTCGAGCTTCTCCTCGAGGAGGCGCGTGGTCGTGTAGACCGGATCCTCCTCGTCGAACTGGTCGAGGAGCGCGTGGTCGACCTCGAGGAGCGTGGCGCCGTAGATGCACACGCCGAGGAAGACCGTCGTCAGGCCGAGCACGAGCCAGGAGCGCTTCAGCACCGCGGCGGTCATCCGCATGATGCCGGCCTCGAGCCAGCCGCCGGCCTCCTGGGAGCGCGCCGAGGGCTCCTTCACCCAGGTGATCACCGCCGGGAGGAAGGTGATCGTGACGACGTAGGCGATCATCACGCCGATGGCGCTCGTCACGCCGAAATGCCGGAGCATCACGGTCCGGCTGACGACGAGGCTGGCCAGGCCGACGGCGGTCGTGACGCTCGTCAGCAGGCACGCCATGGCCATGTAGACGACCGTCGTACGCGTCGCCTCGAGCTTGCCTTCGCCGCGGTGGAGCTCCTCCCGATAGCGCCCGATCAGGTGCACCGAGTCGCTGATGCCGATGATGATCAGCAGCGTCGGGATGATGTTGTTCAGGACGTTGAAGGGCTCGCCGACGGCCGCCATGCCGCCCACGGTCATCACCGCCGTGAGCGCCACCGCCGCGATGGGCAGCACCACGCCCCAGACCCAGCGGAGCGCGAGGGCCAAGAAGACGATGCAGACCAGGAGCGTCAGCGGGACCAGCGTGAGCTGGTCCGAGCGGATGTTGTCGACGATGGCGCTCCGGAGATAGGGCAGCCCGCCGAGGAGCATGCGCGTCCCCTCCGGCGCCGGGATCGCGCCGAGGGCATCGCCGAGGCCGACGACGTTCTCGCGCATCTCCCGGCTGTCCTGCGGGGCCAGGAGGAGGAGCGTGACGGCGACCGTGCGGTCCTCGCTGACGAGGCGGCCGTCGAGGAGCGACGACTGCTCGAGGGCCGCCTTCAGCTCGTCCACGTTCGCGTCCGTGACTTCGTCGCCCTCGACGATGGGCTCCGTGCGGAGCTGCTCGTCGAGGCCCGCGAAGCCGCTCAGGCCCTGCGGGAAGCGCGCCGGGTCCGCCTCGATGAGGCTGACCAGGAGGTCCGTGACCTCGGCGCTCAGCTCCTCGTCGAGCTCGGCCCGCGAGCTCGCGCCGGCGTCGCCGCCCAGCTCGGCCTCGAGCTCGCCCTGGCCGCCGCCTTCCTCGCCGAGGCCCAGCTCGGCCTCCAGGTCGTCGAGACCGCCGCCTCCGCCGCCGAGGCCCAGCTCGGCCTCCAGGTCGTCGAGGCCGCCGCCTCCGCCGCCGAGGCCCAGCTCGGCTTCGAGGTCGTCGAGACCGCCGCCTTCGCCCTCGAGCTCCTGTTCGAGCTCGTCCAGGCTGCCGCCCTCGGGGGCGTCCGCCCCCAGCCGCCGCGGCAGGCGCGTGCGGGTCAGGCTGACGACGTTCTCGACCCAGGGCTGCTCCTCGGCGAGGCGCGTGAGGGCGTGGAGATACTGGAGCGGCTCGCGCCGAAGCACGCTCTCCTGGTCCTCGACGAGGAGGACCATGACCTTCTCCGTGTCCCCGAAGGCGGCCTCGAAGCGTTCCTCGACGTCCCGGCCGCTCTCCTCGCCCTCGTAGGACGAGATCAGGTTCTCGATGCTCGGGTCGACCCGAATGCTCGGGATCTGCAGCGCGAGGAGGACGGTCGAGACGAGCAGGACGGCAATCACCGCCGCTCGCCGCGTCGTCACCACCTTGGCCAGCTCCTGCAGCAACCGTTCGACCCTTCCGAGCGCCGACGTCCGCTGTGCGCCGACGCCCGATCCGGGCTGTGTCTAGCTGCCCCTCGGGGGGGCGAGCAAGCGGTCGGGACGCTGCGTCGCCGTCGCCGGGGGCCCGGCGTTTCACCCGTTGGCTCCGCGGGCGCCTCCGACCCCGCTCCCCCTCCAAGCCCCCAACTCGTCGACCGTATGAAGGCGACATCCAGGCGCTCGCGCCGGGCGCCTCGACGTCGCTTGACCCCGAGCCGGCCCGGTGCGACCAAGGCGCGTCCGGACCTCGGAGCCGGCTAGGAGGGCGAGTGGGCCAAGCCAACGGAAGAGCAACGCTGCGGCAGCAGCTGGAAGGCCTGGCGGAGAATCTTCACTGGGTGTGGGCCTGGCGCGTCCCGGCGATCTTCCGGACCCTCGATGCCGAGGG
>JBCDGX010000506.1:0-4837 GCA_038750805.1 Myxococcota bacterium | reverse complement strand
TGCTTGTCGACCTTCGGCGCGCGGACGCGCGCGTGCCGAATGACGGTGCCGCTGTCGCGCATGGCGAGCGTGAGCGCCGCCGTCTCCTTCGGCGTCATGCCGCGGAAGAGCACGGCCATGGAGAGGGCGGACATCTGGGCCGGCATCACCTCGTCGGCGGTGAAGCCCCGGATCAGAAACGCGATCTCGTCGTCGCTCAGCGCTCCGCCATCACGCTTCTTGGCGATGAGCTCCGGGACGAGAAAAGGCGGCGCGGCGCGGCGGGAGGCCATGGGCGGGAGCCTACTTCACGGGCGACGAAGCGGTCGCTCAGCGCTTCCGCCGCCGCTTCCGGCGCGCGAGCTTCTCCGCCCGCTTCTCTTCCTTCTTGGCCCGTCGGCTACGCCGGGCGTCGCCTTCTCGGGCCTTGGCGCCGCGGTGGCTCGCCGAGAGCGTGCTCCGCTTCCCGTCGCTGCGCCGCCGGCGCCGCGGAGGCTGCTCGCCCGCGTCGCGCTCGCCGCGCGGCACGCGGCGCTCGGCCATGCCGACGGGCACGGCGAGCAGCTCGCGGCGGGCGACGTTGACCTCCTCGAGGCGCACCGTGAGCCGATCGCCGAGACCGAAGGTCGTCGCGGTCCGGGAGCCGACGAGGCGGATGCCGAGGGCATCGAGCTCGTAGTAGTCGTCCTCGAGGCGCTCCACGGGCACCTTCGCGTCGACGAAGGGCTCGTCGAAGCTGACGTAGAAGGCGTTCTGATCGACGCCGCTGATGGCCCCTTCGAACTCCTCGCCGACGCGCTCGCGGACGAGGATCGCCCGGTAGAGGTTCACCACGTCGCGCTCCACGACCATGGCCCGGCGCTCGAGGCGGCTCGACGCGCGCGCCGCCTTCCTCAGTCGGGGGAGAAGCGCCGCGGCGTCGACCTCCTCGCCGCGGAGAATGGCGCGCACGACGCGGTGCACCGTGAGGTCCGGATAGCGCCGGATCGGCGACGTGAAGTGGAGGTAATCGTCCGTCGCGAGACCGAAATGCCCGACGTGCGCGCTCACGTCGTAGCTCGCCTGCTGCATCGCGCGCAGCAGGAGGTAGCGGAGGATCGGGGCCTCCTCCTCGCCGTCGATGGAGCGGAGGAACTTCGAGAGCACGAGCGGGTCTCGCGCCCCCTCGACGTCGATGTCGTGACCGAGGGCCCGCGCGGTGCGCGCGAAGAGCTCGATCTTCTTCTCGTCGGGCTTGCCGTGCGCACGGAAGATCGCGGGGACGTTGAGGCGCTTCAGCTCCCCGGCGACGACCTCGTTGGCGAGGAGCATCATCTCCTCCACGAGGCGGTAGGCCTCACGCACACCCGGGTCCTCGCGGCTGCGCTCGACGCTCACGGGCTCCACGCCGTGCGCGTCGAGGAGCACCTTCGCCTCGGGGAGGTCGAAGTCGAGGGCGCCGCGGCGCATGCGCTTCTTGCGGAGCGCGCGGCTGAGCTCGAGGAGCGCTTCGAGCATGGGGAGGCGCTTGTCGGCCTGGGGCTGCTTCGGCCCCGACTCCGTGAGCCCGAGGGCCCGCGCCACGCCCCGGTAGGTGAGCCTTCCGCGCGAACGCATCACGCCCTCGAAGAGCCGGCGGCGCCGCACGAGCCCGCCGCGGGTCAGGTGCACCTCCACGCCCATGCAGAGGCGGTCCTTCTGCGGGACCAGGCTCGCCAGGTTCGAGCTGAGCTCCGGCGGGAGCATGGGGATGGCACGGTCGGGGAGGTAGATCGACGTGCAGCGCGCGAAGGCCGAGGCGTCGATGGCCGTCCCCGGACGGACGTAGTGGCTCACGTCGGCGATGGCGATGACCACGCGGTAGCCGTCGCGGGTCTCCTCGGCGAAGAGCGCGTCGTCGTGGTCGCGCGCGTCGTCCGGGTCGATGGTGACCAGATCGAGCTCCCGGAGGTCCTCACGGCCCTCCTTCTCGCTCGGCAGCACCCGGTCCGGGAAGGTGCGGGCCTCTTCGCGCGTGGCCTCGTCGAACTCCTCGAGGACGCCCTCGCGGATCTTGATCTTCGCGACCTCGACGGCGGTCATGCCCTGCACGCCGAGGAGCTCGACGACGCGAGCGGCCGGCTGGTCGTCGACGTGCTGAGGGAAATGCGTGAGCTCGGCGACCACCGCGAGCCCCGACGCGCGCCCCTCGGGCACCTCGCCGATGACGGCGATGGGCCCGCGGAGGCGTAGGTCGTCGGGCTCGAGCCAGGCCTTGCGGCCCCGCCGCTCGAGCGTGGCGGTGAAGCGTGGGGAGCGACGCTCGCGCACGGCGATGACCCGGCCCTCGCGGCCCTTGGACGTCGGGCGCGTCTGGAGCTCGACCCGGTCCCCGTGAAGGGCCGCGCCCATCTGCTCGGCGGGCACGAAGACGTCGGGGCCACCGTCCTCGGCCGCGACGAAACCGAAGCCGCGCGGGTTCACGGTGAGGTGGCCCGTGACCATGCCCGGCGTCGTGTCCGGACTCTTGCGTCGGGAGGCGCTCTTCTTGCGGAAGCGGTTGCCCGGGAGCTCGGTGACCTCGCCGTCTTCGACGAGCGCCTCGAGCAGGTCGAGCACCTCGTCCCGGCGCTCGCCGGGCACGCCCAGGCGCGCCGTGATCTCACCGAGGTGCATGGCCCGCTTGCGCAGCGCGAGGAGCGCGAGAACGTCGCCGGGGGCGATCGCGTCGCCGTGGGAGGTGTCGTCGGTCATGGGTGCGTTTCGGGCACGCGCGGGCTCCTCAGCGGAGCGCGTGGAGGGCGCCATCGTCGGCGCCGACGTAGAGCGTACCGTCCTGGCCGATGGCCACGGTGCTGTCGACGTCCTGCCCGAGGTCGTGGCGCCATAGCACGTCGCCGGTCATCGATACGGCGTAGAGCAGGTCGTCCTGGCTCCCCACGTAGATGCGACCTTCGGGGTCGATGCGCGCGCTGGCGCGGATGCGGCCCGAGGTCTCGACGCGCCAGCGCTCGGTGCCATCGGGCGCGATGGCGTAGAGGTTCCGGTCGTAGCTGCCGACGACGACGGTCCCGTCCGCGGCGATGGCGGGGGTGGCTCGCACGTCGGCCCCGGTGGCGAAGCGCCAGAGCTCCCGGCCCGTGGCGTCGAGGCAGAGGACGGCGCCGGCGTCCGTTCCGATGAGGATGCGTCCGGCGTCGTCCACGGCAGCCGCGCCTTCGATGCTTCCGCCCGCGGGCGCGCGCCACGCCTCGCTCCCGTCGAGGCGGAGCGCGAGCACGGTCCCCTCCGGCGTGCCCACCACGATCAGCCCCTCCGGATGAAGCGTCGGCGAGGAGCGGATATGAGCCGCCGTCGTCGTATGCCAGCGCACGGCGCCGGCCGGGTCGACGGCGTAGACCCCGTCCGCCGCGACGTAGAGGACCCCGTCCGGGCCGAGGGTGGGGCTCGCGTCGATGGCGTCGCCGAGCGGGAGGCGCCAGCGCACCTGACCCTCGGGCGTGAGCGCGAGCAGCGTGCGGTCGTCGCTCCCGACGTAGACGGTGCCGTCGGCGGCGATCGCGGCGCTCGCGTAGACCTTGTCGCCGGTCCGGGCTCGGAAGCGAAGCGCGCCCCCGGCGTCGAGGGCCGTGAAGCTCTGGTCGAGGGAGCCGATGTAGACGGTCCCCGCGGGCCCCACGATGGGCGAGGCGAAGATGCGGGCGCGGGTCTGGTGGCGCCAGACCTCCGCGGGCGCCGCCGCCGGTCCCGCGACCGTCGTGCGTCCGCGATGCTGCGGGTCGCCCATGAACATCGGCCGCTCGACGAAGGGGGGCGGCCCGGCGTCGGGCGTGTCGACGGCGCCCCCGTCGGCGGTGCCCGCGTCCACGAGCGATGCATCGGGGACGCTCGAGACCCCGGCGTCGGGAGGCGTCGCCAGCTCGCGGCGGACCTCTTCGAGGAAGCGGCAGCGTCCCTCGTGGCAGATCCGGTCGGCGCGGCACTCGCGGTCCGACATGCAGGGCTGGGGCGGCGGCGTCTGCCGGGCGCCGCAGCTCCAGAGAGCCAAGAGCGCGAGCGCCGCGAAGACCTTCCTCATCGATGGAGCCGTTAGCAGGGCGCCGAAGAGCGTTCAACGGGTGGCGGGCTCGTCGCCCGCGCCGGAGGTGTCCTCGTCGGAATCGGGCGCGTCCTGGCCGACGTCCTCGCCCAGGAGCCAGAGGGTCCCGCCGCGGAGCACCGCGACGCGACGGCCGTCCGCGGAGAGCGCCGCGGCGACGGGAGCGTCGTCCAGGGCGTCCCAGCCCTCGGGCCGCCAGAGCGCCGCCGTCCCGCCGCTGAAGCGGAGCACGCCGTAGCGGGTCTCGAGCACCCAGGTGCGGCCGTCGGGCGTGGTGCGGCCGCCGCGGAGCGGCACGGGTGGGAGCTCCCGCGGGGGCAGGCGGCTCGGAGCGGCCACCGCGTCGCCGCTGGCCGTGAGCGACACGAGCCAGCGGTCCGGCGCGTCGCCCGCCCGGGAGGCGAGGAGGCCCTGCGGAGCCCAGCCGAGCACGCGCCATCCGCCGTCGTCGCTGGGGGGAACCGCGGGGCACGGGCTGAGCGGCGCGGCGGCCACGAGCACGCGCTTGGGCGGCAGGAGGCGAAGGGCGCCGGTGCCGACGAGCTCGGCCACATAGCCCTCGCAGCTCCGGGAGACGCCGCGCAGGGCGAGGGCTCCCGCGGCGTCACCCACGGGCGCGCGCGATCGTTCGCCGGGGCGCCGACGGGCGCTCGGCAGCTCGATCACGAAGGGGGGACGGCCGGCGACGGCGAGGGTGCCATCGGCCTCGAAGGCCAGGGCGCCGTGCCGCGCGTCGGCGAGGCCGCCCCCGGCGGCCGGCCCCAGCGCCCCCAGGGCCCACCCCACCGTGGGGGAGCGCCC
>JBCDGX010000505.1:0-4846 GCA_038750805.1 Myxococcota bacterium | reverse complement strand
GCCGGCTTCGCGAGCGGTTCCATCTTCACGAACCACTGCGTCGAGATCATCGGCTCGACGACGGTCCCCGAGCGCTGGCTGATGGGCACGGTCAGCGTGTGCTTCTTGCTGCCGCGGGCGAGGCCCAGCTCCCCGAGGCGTACCTTGACCGCCTTCCGGGCCTGGAAGCGCTCCATGCCTTCGAACTCGCCGGCCTCGCCGTTCATCGTGCCGTCGAGGTGAAAGACGGTGATCTCCGGCAGGTCGTGGCGCTTGCCCGTGGCGAAGTCGTTCGGGTCGTGCGCCGGCGTGACCTTCACGACGCCGGTCCCGAACTCCATGTCGACGAGCTCCGCGTCGCAGATGACGGGAATGCGCCGGTCCACGAAGGGGTGGCGCACGAACTTGCCGTGCAGGTGCGTGTAGCGTTCGTCGTCCGGGTGAATCGCCACGGCCGTGTCGCCGAGCATGGTCTCCGGGCGCGTCGTCGAGACGACGACCTCGCCGTGCGGCCCTTCATCGTCCGGTCCGTCGATGGGGTAGGCGAAGTCGAAGAGCTCGCCGTTCGGGCGCTCCTCGCTTTCGACCTCGAGGTTGCTGAGCACGGTCTGGGTCTCGACGTCCCAGTTCACGAGGCGCGGCCCGCGGTAGATCAGGCCCTGCTCGTAGAGGCGAACGAAGGCCTCGCGCACCGCGCGGTTGAGGTCGGGCTCGAGGGTGAAGTGCTCCCGGCTCCAGTCGCAGCTCGCGCCGAGACGCCGGAGCTGCTTGAGGATGGTGCCGCCGCTCTCGGCCTTCCACTTCCAGACGCGATCGACGAAGGCCTCGCGCCCGAGGGCGTGGCGGTCCGTGCCCTCGCGGGCGAGGAGGCGCTCGACGACGACCTGCGTCGAGATGCCCGCGTGGTCCATGCCGGGGATCCAGAGCGCGTCGTGCCCGTCCATCCGGTGGTAGCGGATGAGCACGTCCTCGAAGGTCGCGCGGCAGGCGTGCCCCATGTGGAGCGTACCCGTCACGTTCGGCGGGGGGATCGCGATCGTGTAGGTCGGCCGCGGGTCGTCCGGCTCGCCGCTCGCCTCGAAGAGGCCATTCGACTCCCAGAACTCGTACCAATGGCGCTCGCAGGCGCTGGCCTCGTAGGTCTTCGGGAGCTGGCCTTCGCCGCCCTCGGGATGCTCGTCGCTCATGCTTCCTCGCTGCTCTGCTTTGTCCGCGGGGGGCGCGCCGTCAAACGCGAAACGCCCGGCCGGGGCCGGGCGTTTGCGGAGGCGCTGGGTCGGGGCTTCGAGGCGCCCCGGCGGGGCGCGTTCACTCGGCGGTGAGGCGCCGAATCTCTTCCCGGATCAGCGTCTCCGCCATGTCCGGTACCACTTCCCAGCAGACCTGCTCGACGACTTCCTTGGTGAGCGCGAGCACGGCCTCGACCTGCTCGGCCGTGAGGTCGAGGCGGGCCAGCTTGCCGGCGAAGTCCTGGCCGACGGCGGCCATGGGAGCCGTCGGCTTCTCGGCGCGGGCCGGACGCACCGAGGCGGGCCGAGGCGCGGGGGGCTTCGAGGGCGTCGGCACCTTGGCGCGGTCGATGGGCGCCGTCGGGGCCCGGGCCGCCTCACGCGGGGTCGGCATCGGCTTCGGGGAGACCTGGGGCGGTGCCATCGGTGCCGTCTGCGGCCGAGCCTGCGGCGGCGCCGGAGGCAGGCCGGGCTCGTCGAGGCCGAGGTCCGCCTTCGGCGGCTCGGGCGGCGGCGCCGGGGCGGCGGAGGGCTGGCCGAGGATGGTGCTCTTCGGCTTGCGGAAGCGGCCCTGCGGGTCGGCGCTCCGCGGGGGCGGCGGCGCGGAGATGGCCGGGGGGCTCGGGGGCGCACCCGAGACCCGGGCCCGCGGCTTCCGGAGCACCTCGGCGACCTTGTCGATCACGACCTGCGTGTCGAAGGGCTTGGCGACGTGGTCGTCCACCCCCGACGATGCTCCCTTGGCCTCGTCGTAGGGCATCTGTTGGCTCGCCATCAGGATGATCGCCGTCTCGGCGAGCTCGCCCTTGATGGCGCGCGACACGGAGTAGCCGTCCATCCCGTCGAGGGACGCATCGGCGAAGACGACGTCGGGGCGGAGCTGCCGCGCCCGGGCGAGCGCCTCGTCGCCGCTTCCCACGGTGACGATCTCCGCGTCCTCGCCAGCGAACGTCATCTCCATGACCGCTCGCATCGTCTTGCTGTCGTCGACGGCCAGAATCTTCACCGTCACGGGGCCCCCTCGGGTGGTTGTCGGCACTCGCTCCACGCGCACGCGAAGCGAGAGCATTCGTACGCGAGGCGCGGAAGCCCGGTCAAGAAAGGAGCGTGATTTCGGGCCGCAAGGCCCCACGCCGCCGCTCACGGGAAGGGAAGGTCGAGCTCCTCGGCGGCCTGCCGGAGCAGCGCGACCTCGGCTTCGAGACCCCGGGCGGCCTCGTGGGCCTGGCTCAGGATGCCCCGGGCGGCCTCGACGTCGCCGGCGTCGTGGCGGAGCCGGGCCAGGTTCGACGCCGCCTGCCCCTCGCCGGGCCATCGCGCGACGGCCCGTTCGAAGAGGTGGGTGGCCCGGTCCGAGAGCCCCGCCGCGTAGGCCTCGAGGCCCGCCTCCGTCGCCTCCGCGGCCTCGACCCGCAGCGCGTGGAGGCGCTCGCGCTCGAGGCGAAGGCCGAGGGACGCCTCGCCGGCCTCCCGGGCCAGCGCCGCCGCCGCCGCGAGGGCCTCCGGGCGGAGCCCGAGCGCGCCCGGCTCCTCGGCGAGCACGAGGGCGTCCTCGGTCCGCTCGGCCGCCCAGGACCCGGTGAACGAGGCGAGGCGCCCACCGCGCGCGTGCTCGCGCGCCCAGGCGGCGACGGACGCCCCGAAGGCCCGGTCGCCGAGCGCGAGGGCCGCGAGCAGGTAGGGCGTCGCGTCCTCGCGCGGGCGCCGCGCGCGCCAGCGGGTGCGGAGCAGGTCCCAGCGCGCGTCGCCGCGGAGCAGGATCTCGAGGCGCGCGATCGCGTCCGGAAGCGCGGACGCCTCGTAGGCCGCGATGGCCTCCGGCGCGCGCCCCCCTTCGTCCGCGAGCACGCCTTCGAGGAGCTCTCGCTCGGGCTCGGGCAGGCCGAGGTTCGGGAGCGCCATCTCGATCCGGACGGTGGCCTCGAGGCGCTGGGAGGTCTCGAGCACGCGCTGCACGAGCACGTCCGTGCGGACGGCGTCCGGGATGGCGGCGAGCGTCTCCGCGGTCATCCACGGGATCTCCACGAGGGCCATGTCCATGTCCGCGATGGACATCTCGTCGCCGTGCGGCATGCGCGAGAGGTCGAGCTCCAGGCTCGGGCGGTCGTCGACGATGATCTCGGTCGCTCCCTCGGCGAAGGCGTGGGCGCCGGCGTCGTCGAGCTCGAGCGTGGAGACGTAGTCGATGAAGCCGTCGAGGCCGAAGGGCGCGAGGAAGGGCCGGATGCCCTCGTCGTCGAGGCGCTCGGCCAGGCGCGCGTCGAGGGGCAGCGGGGCTTCGCTCGCGACGAGGATGAAGCTCGACGACTCGACGTTGAAGGCGAGGGCGTGGTCGAAGACCTCGAGGAGCGTCGCCACGACGTTCCGGAGGTGCGCCTCGTCCATGCGGAAGAGGTTCACCCAGAGCGCGAAGGCGCCGCCGGGCTCGAGCGCCCGCTCGACCTCCTCGAAGAACTCGCGCGTATAGAGCGCGCTCGAACCCGCGAGCCAGGGATGCGAGGGCTGGCTGACGACGGCCTGGTAGTGGTTCGGGGGGCTGAGCACGAGCTGCGCCCGGGCGTCGTCGACGATGAGCCGCGTGCGCCCGTCGTCGAGGGGGAAGGGCTTGCCGCGCTCCCGGTAGAGGTAGCGCGAGGCGCGCACCACGGCCTCCTCGAGCTCGACGACGTCGAGGCGCTCCCAGGGCCCGCCGAGCATGACGGCCGTCGTGTGCCCGGCGCCGAGCCCGACGACCATGCCGCGCTCGCGAGGCTCGGCGAAGAGCGTCGCGAGCGTACCGAGCGTCGAGAGCTCCTCGCCGAAGCCCGGCTCCCCGACGCCGAAGCCACTCTCCGGGCGGCCGTCGTTGAAGAGGCGGAGCATGGAGTCCCGGGTGACGACCGTGACCGTCGTGTTCCGGCCCTCCTCGATGAACTTCACCTGCTCCTCGTCGTAGGCGCCGGGGCCGCGCACGAGGGCCGCCGAGGGGTCGTACCAGGCGTCGAGGAGGTAGGGGACGTGGAGGCTCGGCTGGAGCAGCAGGAGCCCGATGACGGCCGCGGCCGGCACCACGAGGCCGAGCGCTTCCTGCCGGTACCCGCGCCCGTCGGCAGCCGCCCGGAGCGCGAGGGCGGCGGCGGCCCCGTGCACGACCATGACGACGAGCACGCTCGCCTCGACGCCGATGAGCGGGACGAGCACGAAGCCCGCCGCGAGAGACCCCACGAGGCCCCCGAGCGTGTTCGCCGCGAGGATCCGTCCGCTCGTTGCCGCCGCGTCGTCCGCGCCACCGCCGGCCAGGTGCCAGGCGAGGGGGATGGAGGTGCCGAGGGCGAGGGCCAGCGGGAAGAGCACGATGGCCGCGAGCGCGAGGATCACCCAGGCGTCGTGGGGCACCGTGAAGTAGTCGGCGTGCAGGAGCACCACGAAGCGCGGCGTGTTCGCCGCGAGCACCGTGGTGAGCGCCGTCAAGAAGACCAGCGCGAGCTGCACCACGCCGAAGACGAAGGCCGGGTTTCGGCGTCGCGCGAGGCGGTCCGCGAGGAGCGACCCGAGGGCGATGCCGAGGAGGAAGTTCACGAGCATCGCCGCGAAGGCCTGCGTCGTCCCGTGCACGACCATGCGGAGCACGCGGGTCCAGAGCACCTCGCCGGCGAGCG
>JBCDGX010000504.1:0-4851 GCA_038750805.1 Myxococcota bacterium | reverse complement strand
TGCCCGGCATGGACGGCGTCGAGCTCTTCCAGCGCCTCCGGCGTACGGCCCCGGACGCGCACTACCTGCTGATGACGGCGTTCACGGAGGCCGGGCGGCTCCGGGACGCGCGGCGCGCGGGCATCGAGGGGATCCTCCCGACGCCGGTGCCCGTGGAGGCGCTCCTCGGCTTCGTCGACGCGGCCGACCGCGGCGCGAACGGCATGCTCATCGTCGAGGACGAGGAGGGGCTCGCCACGAACCTCGAGGAGCTCTTCGCGGGCCAATGGGAGGTGCGCCGCGCCCGAAGCCTCGCCGAGGCCCTCGACGTGTGCGACCGCCAGCCGCTGGCCGCGGCCCTCGTCGACCTCCGCCTCCCGGACGGAAGCGGCGAGGAGCTGGTTCAGCAGCTCCTCGCGCGCGGGACCCGCGTCGTGGTGATCACCGGCATGCCCCGGGAGGACGCGGAGGCGCTCGTCGGCGGCATGGTGCCGCTCGTGACGAAGCCCTTCGACGCCCCGGACCTGATCGAACGGCTGCGCGCCACGGCGTGAGCCGACCGCGCACCGGCCGACGGCTCAGTTCGGCCGAAGCCCCAGCGGACGGAGCGAGATGGAGCGCGTCCCATCGTCCGGGCGCAGCGTCGCCCGCTGCTGGATGTGACTCCGTGCGGTGACCGTGACCCGCCGCTCGCCGTCCGGCGGCACCTCGATGCGGCACTCGGACCCACCGCTGCACAGGGTCTCGCGGGTCTGTGAGTCGCGGACCACGGCGCGCGAGGGCTGCAGACGGAGCCGCACGACGGCCGTCTCGGCGGCGACCTCTTCGACCTCGGGAACGGCCTCGACCTCCGCCGGCTCCGCCTCGGCCTCGCTCTCCGGGGGCGCGGCACCGACCACGGTCGGGGTGACCTGCGGCGCCGTCTCGGCGACGGCCGGCGGGTCGTCCTGCGCGGCGCCCTCGACGGGAGCCACGGGGGCCTCCTCGCCCTCCGACCCGCCGCCGACGGTGACGGCGATGGCGCCGGCCACGCCGAGCGCGGCCACCGCACCGAGCGCCACGAAGGGCGTCGCCGAGCGCTTCTTCCGCCGGCGCGTCGTGGACCGGCGCGTCACCACCGGCGTGGGGTAGCCGCTCGCCGCCCCGTCGACGCCCGCGAGCGTCTCGCCGTACGGGTTGGCCCCCTTCCAACGGAGCTCCACGCCCGCCTGCTCGGCCGCCGCCGCGAGCCGCGACATCACGGTCCGGATGTCCGGGACGCGGTCCTCGGGCTTCTTCTCGAGCATGTCCTCGACGACCGCTGCCAGCGACGCGTCGACGTGTGGCGCCTGCTCGAGGACCGGCGCGAAGGCATCGCTCAGAATCGACACGAGGAGCGCGGGCGCCTGCACCTCGTCGTAGGGGAGACCGCCGGTGAGCGCCTCGTAGAGCACCACCCCCATCGACCACACGTCCGACGCCGGGTTGGCCGTCTCCGCACGGATCTGTTCCGGCGACATGTACGCCGGAGTACCGAGGAAGCTGCCCACCTCCGTCGAGAAGCCAGTGACCTGCGGACCGATGCTCTTCACGAGGCCGAAATCGAGAAGCTTCGGCACCAGCTTCCCGCGTGAATCGAGCGAGAGAAAGATGTTATCGGGCTTCAGATCCCGGTGGATCAACCCGATTTCATGTGCCGCCGCGAGCGCGTCGAAAACCGGCAAGAGCAGGTCGACGAGCTCCCATTGATCGATGCGCTCGTCGCGATCGATGCGCCGGCGTAGCGTCTCGCCCTCGAGGAACTCGAGCGCGAGGTACACCGCGCCGTCGTCGGCCTGCCCCATGTCGAGCACGTCGACGACGTTCGGGTGATGGAGCTGCGCGGTCGCGCGCGCTTCCCGCAGGAAACGCTGCACCTGCTTGGGGTCCTGGCTGTGCTGGTACCGGAGGACCTTCACCGCGACGCGGCGCCCGGTCCACTTGTGCGTGGCGACGAAGACCACACCGATGCCGCCGCGCCCGATGACCGACTCGAGCTCGTACTTTTCCGCGAGCGTGGTTCCGAGGCGCTCGGCAGGCGTAGGCACAGCCACGGCCGCTCACGCTATGGGCGGGCGTCGCTGGCGTCAACGGTCCACTGGACCCGGCGTACGGTCTGTCGCGGCGTGGACGTGGATGGTACGGTCAGCCCCGTGAGGGATAGGGCTCTTCTTCTGGCGGCGCTGCTGTCGGTCGTGGGCGTACTCGCGTCCAGCGCTCCGGCCGCGGCGGACGATGCCGCCATCGCACGTTTTCACCACGAGCGCGCCGTACGCTTCTTCGAGCAGGGCCGCTTCGAGGCCGCACTTCAGGAATTCTTCCTCGAACAGCAGGCGACGCAGAACCCGCGCACCGCCTACAACATCGGACGCTGCTTCCAGGAGCTCGGCCGAACACGGAGCGCGTTTCTCGCGTTCAGCGAGTACCTCGACCGGCTTCCCGAAGACGAGGACGACGGCGGCGCGCGGGCACGCGCCGAGGGGGTGCTCCGCCAGATGGCGCCGCGCGTCGCGCGCCTCCGTGTCGTGAGCGACCCGCCGGGCGCGACGGTCTACGTCGGCGAGCGGGACCTCGGTGACTACGGGACCACCCCGCGCCTCCTCGCCGTTCGGCCCGGGACGACGCGCATTCGCGTGGAGCTTCCCGGCCATCGGCCCGCGCAGGTCGACGTCGAAGCGGTCGTGGGTCGTGAGGAGGCCGTGCAGCTCTCGCTCACGCCCATCCTCGGCGCAGCCTCCGTGTCCACGGTGCCGTCCGGGGTGCCCGTTCGCCTCGTCGACCCGGCCGGCCAGGAGGTGACCCGCTGCACGAGCCCCTGTCGGCTCGAGGCCCCGCCCGGCCCCTACTCGCTCCTCGCCGTGGGCCCCGGCTACCGCGAGGCGAGCGCGCTGACGCGCCTTCGCGCGGACGAGGAGACCACGGCCTCGCTGCGCCTCGAGGAGCTGCCGGCGCCGACCGAGTCCCTCACCGTCACGGCGAACCAACGCGTCGCCATCGTGCGCATCGACGGCGACCCGGTGGGCTTCGCGCCGCTCCTGCTCCCCTCGGTCGTGGCGGGCTCGCACGTCATCAGCGTCGAGGCGCAAGGCATGGCGCCCTGGGAAGAGCGCTTCGAGCTCTCGGCGGGGGAGCCGCTGCTGGCCAACGCCACGCTCTACGCGCCGATCACCCGCCGCCACTCGCCGTGGACCTGGGGGCTGCTCGGCTCGGGCTCGGCCCTCTTCCTCGGCGCGGGCTCCGTCGCGATCGCGGCGCTCGTGCATCACCGGGGCTGGAACGATGGCCAGCGGGACGACGCGGACGCCTACCGGGAGCGGGGGCTTCGCCTGAACCGGACCGCCGACGCGCTCACCGCCGTCGGCGCCATGGTGGGCGCCATCGGGCTGGTGCTCTTCGCGCTCGAGCGGCGCCGGCCGCAGCTCGAGTCCACGGGTTTCGTCGAGCCCGCCCCGGAGAGCTTCCGGCGCGAGCCCACGCTCGTCGCCGAGGATCCGGACGCGCCCGAGGGCGACACGTGAGGGCCACCGCGCTCGTCCTCGGTGTGACGCTGATGGCGGCCCTGCCCTCGGACGGCCGGGCCGACACGGCGCAGGCCGCCCGCTTCTTCTTCGAGCGCGGCGCGGACGCGCTCGCGGCGGGGCGCTACGGCGTCGCCCTCGAGCTCATGATCAAATACGCCGAGCTCTCCTCGAGCGCGACGGCCCAGTACAACGTGGGCCGGACCGCGACGCTCGCCGGCGAGTCCGAGCTCGCCTTCGTCTACTACCGGCGCTACCTCGCGTCGGCGGCGCCGGACGCGGTGCTCCGCGAAGGCGTGGAGCGCGAGCTCGGGCGCCTCGAGCGGGAGCTAGCGCTCGTCGAGGTGCGCGTTCCCCCGGAGGCCCGGCTCTACATCGACGAACGCGGCCAGGGCGTCGTGGCGGAGGCCGGCGCGGGCGACGACGTGCAGACGCTGGTCGTCCCGGCGGCGCCCGGCGAGCACCGGCTCCTCGTCGAGGCCCCGTCCTTCCTCCCCTTCGAGCAGCGGGTCCGGACGGCGCCGGGCGAACGGGTCGTCGTCGCCGCCGCGGGCCAGATGGAGCGGCGGCGTGCCCCCTTCGTGGTGCGGCTTCGGGCCGTCCCGGAGGACGCGCGGCCCTCGGTGAGCCTCGTCGGCATGGACGGCGAGGCGGTCCCGTTGACCGCGGGCGCCGAGACCTCGCTGCCCGTGGGTCGCTACCGGCTGGAGGTCGCCGGTCCAGGCATCGAGCCCGAGGAGCGCGAGGTCATCCTCGCGGAGGCCGGGAGCTCCCTCCTCCTCACCCTGCGCGCGGCGGCGCTGCCGGCGGGCCGGCTCCTCGTGACGGGCCCCGTGCGCGGGGCGGACGTGTTCGTCGATGGCGCGATGGTCGGGGTCACCCCGCTCCTCCTTCCCGAGGTCGACGTGGGCGCTCACCTCGTCCGGGTCGGCGAGGACGAGCAAAGCGTGAGCGTCGAGGCGGAGCGCGGGACCCTCGTGACCTTCGCGGACCGGCCGCAAGCGCCCTGACCCCGGCCGAACCGAGCTCGCCCGCTGGATCCACCAAGGGTTCGCGTCCATAACCAGGGACGTGAACCGGGTCCTGGTCGTCGAGGACAACGTCGACCTCGCGGAGAACCTCGCGGAGCTCCTCGAGGAGCTCGACGTCGAGGTGGCGCTGGCGCACGACGGCGCCCAGGCCCTCCGGCAGGCGGAGACGCGCTTCGAGCTCGCGCTCGTCGACGTCGGGCTCCCCGGCGCGCTCTCGGGGATGCAGCTCCTCCGGCGCCTCCGCGACCGGAGCCCGGACGCCGCCATCGTCCTGATGACGGGCAACGCCGACGTGGCCACCGCCG
>JBCDGX010000503.1:0-4852 GCA_038750805.1 Myxococcota bacterium | reverse complement strand
GCCCCGGGACGGCGCCCGCGCCGGCTCCATCGACTTCGGCAACCGCTGAGCGCAGCCCGGGCCTCAGCCGGCCTTGAGGGCGGCGCGGCTGATCACGATGCGCTGCACCTCGCTCGTGCCCTCGTAGATCATCGAGACGCGCACGTCGCGGAGCGCGCGCTCGGCCTGCGCGCCGAGGCGGAGGCCTGCGTCGCCCATGAGCTCGACGGCGTCGTTGCAGGTCGCCCAGGCCTTCTCCGTCGAGAAGGCCTTCGCGATGGAGGCCTCCTGCGTGAAGGGCTTCCCCGCGTCCTTCAGGGACGCGGCGCGGAGCGCGAGCATGCGGCTCGCCTCGAGGCGCGTCCTCATGTCCGCCAGGCGAAACTGCTGGGCCTGCGTGACCTCGCCCGCCGCCCGGCAATGGGCCAGCGCCTCCTCGTAGGCGCCCGTCGCGATGCCGAGGGCCTGGGACGCGATGCCGATGCGCCCGCCGTCGAGGGCCATCATGGCGATGCGGAAGCCGCCGCCGCGCGGGCCGAGCATGGCGCTCGCGGGCACGCGCACGTTCTCGAGGACGAGCCCGCAGGTGTGGCTCGCGCGGAGGCCCATCTTGTCCTCCTTCGCGTCCGAGCCGAGCCCCGGCGCCCCGCCGGGCACGAGGAAGCAGCTCAGCCCGCGGGATCCCGGGCCGTCCGTGCGCGCCCAGACCACCACGACGCAGGCCGTATCGCCGTGGCTGATCCACTGCTTCGTCCCGTTCAGCACCCACTCGTCGCCGTCCTGGACGGCCGTCGTGCGCATGCCCCCGGGGTCGCTCCCGGCGCCGGTCTCGCTCAGCCCGAAGGCGCCGAGCTCCCCGGCCGCGAGGCGCGGGCAGTACTCGTTCTTCTGCGCCTCGTCGCCGAACTCGGCGAGCACCTCGCCGACCATGTTCGTCACGCCCATGGTGACCGAGGTGCTGCCGCAGACCCGGGCGAGCTCGGTCATGGCGAGGCTGTAGGCCACGGTGCTCGCGCCGGAGCCGCCGTAGGCCTCGGGCACGTCGACGGCCATGAGGCCGTGCTGGCCGAGCTCGCGGTAGATGGCCGCCGGCACCTCCTCGGCGGCCTCGAAGCCCCGCGCCGCGGGCGCGAGGGTCTCCTCGGCGACGCGGCGAGCGGCGTCGCGGATGCGGGTCTGCGTGGCGTTCAGCGCGAGGTCCATCGTGCGGGGAGCATGGGGGTCGGTCACGCCCCCTCGCAATGCGCTGGCTCGCAGCGAGGCGCTCTCCTCAGAGGGAGAAGCTGACCTTGGCCGGGTAGCTACCCGGGTCCGGGAAGGTCCAGCTCGCCACCAGGCCGAGCACGCAATCGATGCCCTCGGGCTGCTCCTGGTCGTCGAGGGCCGCGCCGGCGGTGGTCACCGTCCCGCCGGGCGCCACGTAGGCCGTGATCCGCACGCCCGCGGCGGCGCAGGCGTCGATGGCCTCGCGGTTCTCGGCGATGGTCGCGGCGGCGCGGTCCGCCGTCCAGGCCACGGGCTCGCGCTCGAGCGGGTCGACGCTCATCGAGTGGCGGAACTCGGCCTCGCCGCCCTGCGGGCGGGAGAAGCGCGTGCCCTCGGCGACGCGGAGGAGGCAGCGCTCGGTCTCGCGGTCGCCGACGTCGCTCTCCGCCAGGTAGACCCAGCGCACGCTCCCGTCGGTCTTGATGCGGAAGGAGAGCACGAAGGTGCCGGCGAGGAGCTCGTTGGCCTCGTAGCGCTCGCCGAAGCACCGCAGGTAGCGCCCCTGCCGGCCCTCCATGGTGCGCTGCACGGCGCGCTCGCTGATGGTGCCGAGGATGCCCTCGACGGCGAGGCCGTCCTCCCGCGGGGGCGGCGGCGGCGGGGCCTCGTCGCCCTGGGTGGCCTCGGCGGCGGGCGCGGGCTCGGCCGCGGGCGGGGCATCGCCACCCCCACAGCCGAAGGAGAGAACGAGGGCGAAGAAAGCGAAGCGACGCATGACGTTCCAGCGATTCGAGGGGAGGCGGTCAGCTCAGCCGTGCTTGAGGGCCCAGCTGCCGATCACGATGCGCATGATCTCGCTCGTCCCTTCGTAGATCTCCGTGATGCGCGCGTCGCGGTAGTGGCGCTCCATGTCGTACTCCTGCGAGTACCCGTAGCCGCCGTAGATCTGGAGCGCCTGGTGCGTCACCCGCGTCGCCATCTCCGAGGCGTAGAGCTTGGCCATGGCCGACTCCTGCGTGTGGCGCACGGACGGGTCCTTCACCGCCGCGTCCTTGAGCATCGCCGCGCGCCAGAGGAGCAGCCGCGCCGCGTCGAGCTCCATGGCCATGTCGGCGATCTTGAACTGGATGGCCTGCTTGTCGGCGATGGGCTTGCCGAAGGCCTTGCGCTCCTTCGAGTAGGCGACGGCCTTCTCGAAGGCGGCCCGGGCGATGCCGAGGGCCTGGGCGGCGATGCCGATGCGCCCGCCGTCGAGCGTGCTCATGGCGATCTTGAAGCCCTGCCCGCGCTCACCGAGGCGCTGGGCGTCGGGGATGCGGCAGTTCTCGAAGAAGATCGTGCAGCTATGCGCGGCGTGGATGCCGAGCTTGTGGTCCGGCTCCTGCGGCGCGTAGCCCGGCGTGCCCTTGGGCACGATGAAGGCCGTCGAGGAGCGCGAGCCCTTGCCCGCGTCGGTCGTCGCGAAGACCACGATGAGATCCGCGTGCGGCCCGTTGGTGATCCAGTTCTTCGAGCCGTTCAGGACCCACTCGTCGCCGTCCTGGACGGCCACGGTCTGCATGTCCGAGGCGTCCGAGCCGCTGCTCGGCTCCGTGAGACCGAAGCAGCCGAGCTTCTGGCCGCTCGCCATCGGCGCGAGCCACTCGCGCTTCTGGGCCTCGGTGCCGAACTTCAGGATCGGGTCCGAGGCGAGGGAGTTGTTCACGCTCATGATCACGCCGGTGGAGGCGCAGGCGGCGCTGATCTCCTCCATGGCGAGGGCGTAGGAGACGTTGTCCGCCCCGGCGCCGCCGTACTCCTCGGGCACGGCGATGCCGAGGAAGCCGAGCTCGCCCATCTCCTTGACGAGCTCGGCGGGCCAGCGGCCCTCCTTGTCGAGCTCGCGCGCGAGGGGCTCGACGCGCCCCTTGGCGAAATCCCGCGCCGACTGCTGGATGAGCTGCTGTTCGTCCGTGAGCGAGAGGTCCATGATCGGCGAGCCTGGGCTAGGGCCTGCTCGGTTTCAAGCTCATGACGAGCGCGATCTCCGGTCGATGAAAGCGGCGCGAAGCGTTACCGTCTGGGGGTACCGGAGGACGTTCATCACATGCCCACCATCATCACCAGCTTCGTCGCCATCTGGCTCACGGCCACCTTTGCCCTCTTCGTCGCCGACAAGGTGCTCTCGAAGATGGAGATCAAGGGGGGCATCGTCGCGATGCTCGGGGTCGGCGCGCTCTACGCCGGGATCCTCGAGGCCATCAAGTGGGTCATGCAGAAGCTCGACCTGCTCCTGACCATCGGGACGCTCTTCCTCTACAAGCTCTTCTTCCCGCTGGTGATGCTCGTGGTCATGGTCATCGCGCTCAAGCTCGCGGACCGCTGGAGCGACAACCTCACGGTGCAGACGACGGGCACGGCCTTCATGGCGGCGCTGATCATGGCCGTCGTGACGGGCATCGTGAACTTCATCTTCTGAGCGCGGCCGGGGCCCGGCCCCACGCAAGCGAGCGGCTCGCCGGCGTCCGTCGGCGGGCCGCTTTCGTTCGGCGCGTTCGTTCGGCGCGCTCAGCGGATCGCGCGGCGGGCGCGGTTGGCGAGGGCCCCGTCCTGCTCGCGCTCGAGGTACTGCTGGTAGGCCGCGCGGGCCTCGCGGGCGTTCGTCTCGGAGAGCGCCTCGCCGAGGTAGAAGAAGGCCTCCGGCGGCACCCCCGTGAGCGCCGTCGCCGCCTCGAGGCTCTCCCGCGCCGTCGCCAGGTCCTCGGCGCCGAGGGCCGCACGCCCCTCCAGGTACTTGAGCCGCGCGCGGAGTGCCGGCGGGCGGATGCGCTCGGTCAGCGCCGCCGCCGCCCGCTCGAGCACCCCCGTCGCCTCGTCGTATTTCTCGCCGCGGATGAGCACGGTGGCGAAGCCGAGCAGGGCCTCCGGGTGCGCTGGGTCGTCCGCGAGCGCGCCCTCGTAGGCCGCCGAGGCCGGTAGGGTCTCGCCGGCGGCGTAGAGGGCGTCCCCGAAGAGCACGCGCACGTCGACGGGCGCCCCCTCGGCCTCGGCGAGGGCCCGCACGGCGCGCACGGCGTCCCCCGGGCGCCCGTCGGCGAGGGCCACCCGCGCTTCGATGCGCTTCACGCTGCCGAGCTCGCGCTGGCCCTCGCGGACGCGCCCGAGCTGCACCTTCGCGTCGTCGATGGCGCCGAGCCCGAGCAGCGCCTCGACCTGACCGAGCCGGCCGATGAGCGCGTAATCGCGCCCGGTGAGGATCCGACGCCGCGCGAGGGGCGCGAAGAGGGCCTCGGCGCGCTCCCATTGCCCGGTGTCGAGCAGGAGGTAGCCGAGCTCGACGCTCGCGTCGGTGAAGCTCGGGTTCAGCTCGAGCGTGCGCGCGAAGGCGGCCTCGGCGGCGTCCGCGTCCGCGAGCGCGCGCTGGGCGCGGCCGAGCATGTAGTGCACCTCGGGGTCGGTGGGCGCGGCGGCGACGGTGCGCTCGAGCGTGTCCACGGCGAGGCGGCTCTCCCGCGCCGCGAGCGCGGCCTGGGCGAGCGCCAGGCCGACGGCCGGGTCGCCGGGGTTGTCCCGCGCCAGGCGCCGCGCGGAGCGCAAGACGCCGCGGCGCTCGCCCGCCTCCACGCGGATACGGAGGCGGAGCGCCTGGAGCTCGGCGCTCGCCTCCTCGACGGCTTCGAGGTGCGCG
>JBCDGX010000502.1:0-4861 GCA_038750805.1 Myxococcota bacterium | reverse complement strand
TCGAAGCCCTCGACGCCATCGAGGGGCTCGAAGGCTACCACCTCTTCCACGCCTCGCGCGGGGAGCTGCTCCGGCGGGCCGGGCGTCCGGGGGAGGCCCGCGAGGCCTTCGTGCGCGCGCACGCCGCGACGGAAAACGGCGCCGAGCGCCGCCTGCTCGAAGCGCGCCTCGCCGCCCTCGGCGCCTGACGAACGTCCCCGACATGCGCCGCCGCCTCCGGTACGCTGAGGCGTGAGCGACGAGGACGTGATCCGGGAGGCGCTCCGGCTGTACGGACGCTACGCGGAGGAGTTCGTCGAGGCGCTCCATCTGTGCCCGTGGGCGGCCAGCGCCCGCCGGAGCGGCGCCGCGGACGTGCGGGTCCTCCTCGAGGAGCGGCCGGGCTCGGCGACGGACGCCGTGCTCGCCGACGCGGCGCCGGCGCTGGACGTGTTGATCCTCGTGTATCCGCGCGCGCGCGCCGAGCGCCGACCTTGGGAACGCGAGGTCGCCGCCGTGCGCGAGCGCCTCGGGAAGACGCCGGCTTTCGCCCTCGCCGCGTTTCATCCCGACGCGAGGCCCGATCCGAGCACGCCCGCGCGCCTGGTCCCCTTCGTGCGCAAGAGCCCGGACCCGACCATCCAGGCGATCCGCTTTCGGGCGCTCGACGCCGTGCGTAAGCGCGACGACGCCGGAAGCCGCTTCGTCGACCCTGCGACCGTCGATCTGGGCACCTTGCTTTCGGGCCCGCCGCCGGCGCCTCCATTGCACGAGCGCGTCGCGGCGAAGAACCTCGCCATCCTGCGCGAGCTCGGCCTGGGCGAGGCCGAGCGCATCCTCGCCGCCATCCACGCCGACCGGAGCCGGAGCTATCCCTGACCTACGACCGCTGGCCCTCGCCGTGGCGCTGCTCGCCTGCGACGACGGCATCCCCCCGGTGGACCCCCCGCCCCCTCCGCCCGCGGAAGCGGACGTCACGCCCGAGCCCGCCGCGGCGCCGGAGCCGGCCGAGGTCGAGGTGGAGGCGCCCGTGGCCGCCGACGACGGCCTCCCGCCCATCGTGCACGTCACCGTCGCGGCCGGGGAAGACGTCGACGAGGCGGTGCGCAGCGCCATCATCCGCCGGGCCATCCCCGGGGCCGTCGTGGTCCTCGGCGATGGCACGGGCGTCGCGCTCCGCCGCGCGTACGGAAGCCGCATCGTCGAACCCGAAGAGGCGAGGGTGCCGCTTCGGGAGGACGCCATCTTCGACCTCGCGTCGCTCACCAAGCTCTTCACGGCCATCGCCGTCCTCCAGCTCGTCGACGAGGGTCGCCTCGACCTCGGCGCCGACGTCGCGGGCGTGCTCCCGGAGCTCGGCGGGCGCGGCATCGACGCGCGCGGGCTCCTGACGCACACGGCGGGGCTCCGGGGAGCGGACCGCCTCGACCACTACGACGGGGACCGGGAGGCGACCCTCGCGCGGATCTTCGAAGGCGCGTTCCTCGGCGGCGTCGGGCGCTTTCGCTACTCGGACCTCGGCTTCATCGCCCTCGGCGTGATGCTCGAGCGCCTCGAGGGCGCGCCCCTCGACGCCGTCCTTGAGCGCCGCGTGCTCGATCGCCTCGGCCTCCGCGACACGCGCTTCGGGCCGCCGCGGGGCGCCCCCTTCGACCCCGAGCGCGTCGTGCCCACCGAACCGGGCCCGGGCCGCGGCGTCGCGATGATCTCGGGCGTCGTACACGACCCGCGGGCCTACCGGCTCGGCGGCGTCGCCGGCCACGCGGGGCTCTTCGGGAGCGCCGACGACCTCGCGCGACTCGGGAAGGCCCTGCTCACCCGCGATCCCGCGCTGCTCTCGCCGGAGGGGCACGACGCCCTGGCCACGCCCACGCTCTTTCGCGAGGCCAGCGGGCGCCGGGAGAAGCGCGGCCTCGGCACGGCCTTTCGCCGCGGCGAGTACGGGATGCCGATCTACGGCATGAACGGCCATACGGGACCCCGCCTCTGGATCGGCGACGGCTTCTACGTGGTCCTCGCGACGAGCCGACTCCATCCGAACGGCCGCGGCCGCATCGATCGCCTCGAGAAGGAGCTCCTGGAGATCGCGCCGGGCGCGGTGGGGAACGCGCGCCCGACCGCGCGCGCCTCGGGGCCCGCGGCCTTCGGCGTGGACGTGCTGCGGCGCGGCGACTTCGGGCGGCTCCGGAGCCTTCGCCTCGGGCTGGTGGCGAACACCGCGAGCCGTACGCGGGACGGCCTCGAGACGGCGGAGCTCTTCCGCCGCGAGCTCGACCTCGTCCGCCTCTTCGTGCCCGAGCACGGCTACGATGCCGACGCCGAGGGCACGGTGCGGGACGGGAGCTATCGCGGGGTTCCGACGCGCTCGCTGCATCGGAACGGCCGCGGCGGCGCGCGCGTGCACGGCCCGAGCGCGGAGGACCTCGAGGGGCTCGACGGGCTCGTCTTCGACCTCCAGGACGCCGGCGCCCGCTTCTTCACCGTCGGCGCCACGCTTCATCGCGTGCTCCTGGCCGCGGCGGAGGCGGGGATCCCGCTCTGGGTGCTCGAGCGACCGAACCCGCTCGGGAGCGCCTCGGCCGGGCCCGTGCTCGACGTGGCCGCCTACGGGAGCTTCGTGAATCACCATCCGCTGCCGGTGCGCCACGGGCTGACGACGGCCGAGCTCGCCGAGCGCCTGGTCGAGGACGAGGGCCTCGACGTGGACCTCCGCATCGTGCCCATGGAAGGCGTCGACCGGGCGGCGCGCTGGGAGGCCTCGCATCTCCGCTGGACGCCGCCCTCGCCGAATCTGCCGACCGCCGAGAGCGCGCTCTTCTACGCGGGCGTGGCCTTGGTCGAGGGCACCAACCTCAGCGTGGGCCGGGGCACGCGCGAGCCCTTCGCCCGCGTCGGAGCGCCGTGGCTCGACGCGGACGCGCTCGCCGCGGCGTTGAGCGGCGCGCCGGGGATCGAGGTGCGCGTCGAGACCTTCCGGCCCCGGGTGAGCCCCTATCGGGGCCTCCGGTGCCGGGGCGTGCGCTTCGTGCTCACGGAGGCCGAAGCCTTCGAGCCGGTTGCCTTCGGCCTTCGGCTGATCGGGGCGCTCGCGGCGACGCAGGAGGGGCGCTGGAAGCCCGAGGGCCTCGGACCGATGGTCGGTGACGACGACGCCCTCGGAGCGGCGCTCGCCGGCGGCGACGACGGCATGTCGAGTCGTTGACATCCGCGGCCCCGAAGCGAGACCCTTCAGGGCCCGCGGGCGGCCTCTGGTGCCCGTCATCGTAAGCTTTTCGGCTCGTTGCTGACGGGCCCGCCCGCCGTTCGGCGTCATGTCCGCCCTCACGTCGCTGCTCGTCCGGGACCAGCGGGTCCCCGTCCAGAAGATCGAAGAAGCGATCCAGCGCCAGGTGATCAGCGGCGGCTCGCTGGACACGGTGCTGCTCGAGCTCGACGCCGTTCCCGAGAACGTGCTCGCCGCCTATTGCGCCGCCGCCGTCGACAAGACGGCGGCCACCCGCGCGGAGCTCGAGGCCGTCTCGCGGGACGTCGTGCGGGTCGTGCCGAAGGAGGTGGCCGAGCGTCACCGCCTCGTCCCCCTCGGACACCTCGGCGAGGCGCTCTTGGTTGCCGTCGCCCAGCCCCTCGACGCCGAGACCGTGCAGCAGCTCGGCTTCCTCCTCGGGGCGCCGCTCGAGCAGCGCGTAGCGCCGGCGGCCCGCGTAGCCCTGGCCCTTCGACAGCACTACGGCATCGAGCCGGTCCCGCGCATCCGGCGCCTCGGGCGCCGCCTCGCCGAGCGTGATCCGGGCGAGGCGCCGGAGGTCGCGCCGCTCGCGGCGAACGTCGCCACGCGGCCGAACGAGTCCGAGGGCTACGGCCACTCGGACGCCCCCGGCGAAGGGCCGAACACGCAGCGCTTCGGGACGCTCTCCGAGCCGCGGCGCGTGCCGATCGTGACCGAGACCGTGATCGCGCGGGACGTCACGGCCAGGCAGCCCGGCCCACCGATTCCCATCACGCGTTCGGTGAGCGTCGGCGAGCCGGCCGCGGCGCCGCTTCCCGCGTCGGATCCGCCCGCGAGCGGCGGCGCGAGCCGCAGACGTATCGCGGAGCCGCAGACCGAGCGCCTCCGGCGCCTCCGGGGTCCGCTCACGGCCCGGCGCGCGGTGGACATGCTCGGGCCCACGGAGGACCGGGACGAGATCCTCGAGATCGGCTTCGCGTTCATCCGGCAGTTCTTCGACTACACGGCGGCCTTCGTCGTGCATGACGGCCGCGTCGAGGGGCTCGATGGGGCCGGCATCGGCGCCGCCGATTTCGACGCCGTGCAGCGCATCACCGTCGAGCTCGACGAGCCCTCGAGCTTCGCCATCGCGCACGAGGGCGCGGTCCCGCTGATCACGCACCTCGACGGGTCCGACGCCGACCGGCGGGTCCGGGCGGTGCTGCGCCGCGACGCGCAGCTTCCGGCGGTACTGCTGCCCGTGGCGATCCGCGGTCGCGTGGTCCTGATCTTCTACGGCGACCGGAGCGGTGACGCCTTCGGGCTCGCGGACGTCCCCGAGCCGCTCGCGTACCTGCCGCGGCTCGCGGACGCCTTCCAGCGGCTGATCCTCCGGCGAAAGCTCCAGGGCTACGAGAAGGCCCGGCGCACCTCCGGGCCGCCGCCGGAGCCATCCCAGGAAGACGCGGCGAGCGCGCCCGCGGCGTGGAGCGGCGCCGCCGAGAACGACTCCTTCCCGCCGACGGAGGAGCTGGCGGGCCGCGTGGCGCCCTCGTCCTTCGCGCCGGAGCCGCGCTCCTCGCGGCCCGTGGACCGCTGGTCCTCGGCGCCCCCGCCGCCGCACGTGACCCCCTCGCAGCCCCCGCCGCCGAGCCCCGAGCCGAGCCGCCGCTTCGC
>JBCDGX010000501.1:0-4863 GCA_038750805.1 Myxococcota bacterium | reverse complement strand
GGCGAGGCGCGGCAGGCGGCCGTCCTCCCGTACCCAGGTCGGCGCGGCGAGACCCGCGAGCCGCGCTTCCGTGCTCGATCCGAGCTCGGCGTTCGTCAACGCCGTGGCCGCCGCGATGGCCGACGGCCCCGGCGTGGCGTCGGCGTCGAAGAAGACATCCGTGAAGGACGCGCCGGGGACGGTCCGGCCGATGGCATCGCCGCCCGCGCCGTCGAAGCTCACCGCGCTCACGATGCGCTCGAAGGTCGGCGCACCGAGCGCGAAGACGAGCCCGTGCACGCCGCCGGTGTTCGAGACACTCGAGAAGCTGCCGCGTACGACGCAGTCCCGGACGCTGGCGTCGCCGATGACGACGCCGGCGATGCCGCCGGTGCCGCCGCCGGTCTCCATGCGCACGGCGGAGACGCACTGCTCGACCGTGCCCGTGAGGTCGCTGACGATGCCGCCGAGCTTCGAGCGTCCGCTCGTGATGGCGCCGCGGACGACCACGCGGCGAAGCACGCCGCCGCCCAGCACCGCGCGGGCGATGCCCCCGACGAAACCGTTCGCCCCGGAGCTCGTCTGCACGATGTCGCCGACGAAGGCCGCGCCATCGACGGTGACGCCGTCGCGCACGGTGAGCACGATGCCCGCCGCACTCTGCCCCGAAACCTGGATGCGACCGCTCGCGAGCACGTTCTCGAGGCGGGCCCCGGAGCTGGTCTCGACGGCGAAGGTCGTCAGCTCGGCGCTCCCGGCGATGTCGACGTCCGCGAGCGAGAGGTCACGAACGGTGCCGGAGAGCGTGTCGATGAGCGCGTAGCGGGAGCGCCCCGTGGCCTCGAAGCCGAAGACGACGTGCCCGCGCCCGTCGAGCGTGCCCGCGAAGCTCGGCAGGGGCACCCAGGGAGCGCCGAGCTCCGCGAGGTCGAGGTCGTCCTCGAGCACGTAGGCGAGGCCCTCGTTGCCCGGCGTACGGATCGCGTCGAGCTGCGCCACGTCGCAGACGAGATGCGGCGAGGCCTCGGTCCCGAGGCCACCGCCGAAGGGCCGCGCGTCCGGGTCGCAGGGCACGGCGCCCATGTCGATGCCCATGTCCGCGCCCCCGAGGTCGTCGCCGCCGAGGTCCATGCCGAGGTCGCCTGCGCCGAGGTCGTCGCTTCCGAGGTCGGGGCCACCGAGGTCGCGCCCTCCCATGTCCACGCCGCCGAGGTCCCGCTCGCCGCCGAGGTCCGCGCCCCCGAGGTCCGTGTTCCCGCCGAGGTCGCGCTCGCCGCCGCCGTCGACCCCGAGGTCCGCGACGCCCACGGTGCCGCCGTCGTCGTCGCCTCCGCACGCTCCGAGCATCACGGCGCCGAGCAGCGCCACCATCCATTCCTTACGCATCGATCCTCCTGCCCGCGGCGACGAAGAGCCGGCCGCGCGCCGTTCGGAACGGCACGCCCCGGAGCCGTCCGTGGGAAGCGATGAGAGCGCTATGAGACCGCGTGAGATCGGCGTGAGACGCGCGTCGACGCGACGTCCGCACCGTGCGTGGGGCCCGCCGGCGCCTTCACGCACCGCCCGGGAGGCGATGTGAGCCTTCGCAAGCTAGGATCGCCGAGATGGTTCGGGAGGCACGCCACGCGCATGTTCTCGTGCGCACGTCCACCGGGCAGGAGGCCAGGCTGCACGCCGGCGACCTGGTCGGCCGCGTGCCCACGGCCGCGCTGCTCATCGACGACCCGCGGGTCTCGGAAGCTCATGCGCTGGTCACGCTCCGCCGCGGCCGCTTCGTGCTCCTCTCCTTGCGCCGGCTCCTGCTCGTGGACGGGGCGCCGGTACGCGAGGTGGATCTGCGCCCGGAGCTCGAGGTCGAGCTCGCCGCCGGCCTCACGCTCGAAGTACGGAGCCTCCACGTGCCGGAGACCGTGCTCGCGGTCGAGGCCGCCGGGCTCGGCCTGCGGCGCCTGGGCCCCGTGGCGAGCCTCGCGGGCGGAAGGACCCCGGCGGTCTGGGGCCGCTTCGAGCCAAGCGCCGATGCGCACGTCTGGTCCCTCGCCGAGGGCTGGCGCCTCCGCGTGGGTGACGCCCCCGCCACGAGCCTCGAAGCGGGCCAGGAGATCGAGCTCCGCGATCAGCGCTTTCGTTTCCGCGAGGTGCCCTTCGCCGCGTCCCACCCGCGCTCCACGCAGGGCGTCGGGCCGGCGCCGCTCCGCCTGGTGACCTTCTACGACGGCATCGAGATCCACCGCGAGGGACACCCGGTGCTGACCTTCGGCGGCCTCGGCGCCCGCATCCTCTCGGAGCTGGCGGCCTTTGGCGGGCCCGTCCCGTGGCAGACGGTCGCCGGGGAGGTCTGGCGCGAAGAGCCCGGGGTGGACCTCCGGCATCGCTGGGACGCGGCGGTGAACCGGCTCCGGCGGAAACTCGCGGAGCACGCGGTCCGCGCGGATCTCGTGCGCGCCGACGGCACCGGCTTCTTCCAGCTCGTGCTGGGCCCCGCCGACGTGCTCGAGGATCGAACGTGACGCTCCTCTCGGAGGCCGGCTGGAGCGGTCCCGCACCCGGGCCCGACCCGGAGCCTTCGACCGCACCGGCGGCTCCGCGCCGCCCCCGAGGGAGCGCGCCGAGCCTCGAGGGGGAGCGCTACGAGTGGCGAGACGAGCTGGGCCGCGGCGGCATGGGCGAGGTGCACGCGGTCTTCGACGCGCGTCTGGGTCGCGAGGTCGCCCTCAAGCTCCTCGAGCCCGGCGACCGCCGCGCCGCGGCCCGCGTCGCGCGCGAGGCCGAGGTGGCCGCGCGCCTCGAGCATCCGGCCATCGTCCCCGTGTACGACGCGGGGGTCACCGCGCGCGGCCGGAGCTTCTTCACGATGCGCCTCGTGCGTGGGCGCTCGCTCGCCCTCGCGATCCACGAGGCGCATACGCTCGAGGCGCGCCTCGCCTTGCTCCGTCCGCTCCTCACGGTGGCGGAGGCGCTGGCCTACGCGCACAGCCGCGGCGTCATCCACCGGGACCTCAAGCCAGCGAACGTGATGCTGGGCGCCTTCGGCGAGGTGCAGGTGGTGGATTGGGGCCTCGCCGCCGTGGGCGGCGAGCGCGATGCCTTCGCTGGCGTCGGCGTCGGCACGCGCGGCTTCGCGAGCCCGGAGCAGCTCGAGGGCGCGGAGGCGGACCCGCGCGCGGACGTGCACGGCCTCGGGGCGAGCCTCCGCTCGATCGTGGACGGCGTGGCCGCGCCCGAGGACCTCCTCGCCATCGTCGAGAAGGCCTGCGCGCGGGCGGCCGCCGATCGCTACGAGGGTCCCGAGCCCTTCGCGGAGGATCTCCGACGCTTCCTCGACGGGCGCCCCGTGCGCGCCCGAACCTACTCGAGCTGGGACCTCGCGAAGCGCTTCGTCCGCGCCTACCGGCGGCTGCTCGGCCTGCTCCTCGCGGGGCTCCTGACGGCGACGGTGATCTTCGCCCTCGCCTACGGCCGCGTCGACGACGCCCGGACCCGCGCGGAGAGCGCCGAGCGCGAGACCCGCGAGGTCCTCGTCGAGCAGAGCCGGACCTACGGCTGGGCCCTCGAGCGCCAGGCCCTGGCCGAGCTGGCCTCGGGGGCGGCGGCCGAGGCGGAGATCCTCTCCGCGCACGCGCTGGCTACGCGCGACTCCCCGCGGGCCCGGGGCATCCTCATGCGCGCCCACGCGGGGCCCCGCCTCCGGGTCCAGCGCACCCGCGTGACCGCCGACTGCAGCCGCGTGCACTTCGGGGCGCGCGCCTACGTGTGCGAGCGCGAGGGCATGATCACCTTCCACGCGGACGGAGAGGCCGCGCCCCGCTGGAGCGTGGCCTTCGACACGAACACCATCGCCTTCGGTCGGGACAACCTGCTGCTCCTGGCGTCGTCCGAGGCGAGCCTCCGCGACCGCACGACGGGCAAGGAGATCGCGCGGCTCACGGGCCTCTACCCGTCGAACGGCCCGGCCGTGAGCCCCTCCGGTGAGCTCGGCGCCAAGTTCGGCCCGGTGCTCGTCGCCCGGAGCGACGACGGCAGGCTCCGCCGCTACGCCCCCTGCGCGACCGGACGGACCACCGCGCTGGCCTTCGGGGACGAGCACGTCGCCGGTGCCTGCACCCACGGTGTCGTCTCGCTGATGTCCCGGCGCGTGATGGAGCCCCTCGAGGGCAGCCAGGAAGGGCTCGAGGCGCGCATCGACGGCACCACGCAGCCCATTCGCGCGCTCGCCGTGCCCTTCGCGCGCGGCCGCGCCCTCGGTCCGGCCTTCAGCATGGCCTTCGACGAGGGCGATCGGCGGCTGGCCCTCGGAAGCGTCGACGGATACCTCGCGCTCCTCGACGTCGCGCGGGGGACGATCGAGGGTCCCTGGAAGCTCTCCGACCGGGCGCTTTCGTCCCTCGCCTTCCTCGACGGCCGGAACCTCCTGGTCTCGACGGATGGCGGCGCGGGGCTGGTCTTCGACACGGCCACGGGCCTCGCGCGCTTCGCGTTCCCGGAGCGGCTCAGCGCGCGCCTCCGGGCGAGCGATGGCGTGCTCTTCGCGTCGGTCGGGGCGAACCGCTGGTCCTGGGAGCTGCCCGCGGACGCCCCCCCGGCGACGCTGACGGCCCCGGCCGGGCTCAGCAGCGCCGCCTTCGACGCGCGCGGCGAATGGGTGGCGCTTGCGCGGGGCGACGGCGCCGTGTCCGTGCGGGACCTCGCCGAGGGCAGCCTGCTCGGCGAGCCGCACATCGGGGACGCAGTCGTGAAGCGCGTCGCCGCGAGCCGCGACGGGTCCTCGATGTTCGCGGCCATGGCGGCCGACCCGGGCTTCTTCGGGGTCGACCTCGATTCGATGACGCGCGTGGCGCCGGAGGGGCTCCCCGGGCCCTTCGCGCTCAAACGCCTCGCGACCTG
>JBCDGX010000500.1:0-4871 GCA_038750805.1 Myxococcota bacterium | reverse complement strand
TGGTGGCGAAGTTCGCCGCGACCTCCTTCGTCAGCGCGATGCGCTGGAGCAGCTGGGACTCGATGCTCATGCGGTCTCCTGCGCGACCTTGGCGGTGCCGCGGAATCGATGGATGGTGACGAGGCGGCCGTTCTGGCCGGCCTCCACTTCGAGGTCGCCGACGTCGCTCCCGTCGTAGTTGAGGAGCCCGCTGACGAGCGTCGTCGCGACGCTGCCGGCGGTCGTCGTCAGGTTCCCCGGGAAGCCAAGCGCCTGGCGGAGGACGTCGCCGTCCGTGGCCGCCAGCGCCCGGAGCTCACGCCGGCACGCAGCGTCGAGCTCGGTCCGCGCCGTCACGGACCGGACCAGCCGGACCTCGATGTCGAGGTCGACCAAGGCGAGACTGCCGGGCTCAGGAGGCGACGCGGGGCTCCGGGAGGTCCGCGTGATGCGGGACTCGGCCCGGGGTTTCGTGAGCGCCTTCAGGCTGGCCCGGAGCGCGGAGAGCGAGGCGTAGGCCCCGCTCCGGTACGTCGCGGCCGTGATGGTGCGAGAGGTGCCGTGGCACTCCTCCACGACGTCCTTGATGGCCGTGAGGATCGCGTCGGCGGCGAGGGTGGCCACGGAGCTACTTGTCGAGAAGGTTCGAGAGCGCGTGCTGAAGAATCCGCAGCTCCTCGATACTCAGTTCAGCGGTGACGGCCTGAGGCTGAACGAGTCCCTCTGTGGGAATGGCCCGAGAGAATCCGAAGAGCCTTGAGTGCACCGTGAGCGATGCGCCCCCGTGCGCGCCGGGGCGCAGTTTCCACGCAACACAGTCGGTCTTGTAGCTCTGCTCTGGCATCATCGCTCACCTCGAATCACCCAACGTCCGAGACGCTCGCGCGTGCGCTCCAGCCACTTCCGGGCGGCGCCTCGCGTGAACTTCGGCTCCCCCTGCGCGTCGGTGGGGAGGTAGGCACGGCGCGGGATGCGCTTGGTGCCGAACTGATGGAAGGGCGCGTACCGCGCGGCGGAGCCACCCACACCGAACACGACGCGGTCCTTCTGGCCCTCGGTCCGAACGCTCCCGCGAAGGAGCCCGGTGTCGACGAGGGGCTTGTTCGATCGCTGCCGACGGCGCTCCACCGTGGCGGGCGCGAGGGCGGGCCAGCGCTCCCCGTTGGGCGAGCGCGACTGCGAGAAGGCGTCGGTGATGACCGTGCGCAGCGACTCGGCGCGCTGCTTCAGCACCGGCTCGAGGTTCGAGGCACGCTCGATCATCCCCTCGACGTCCTTCTCGAGGTCCGAGATCCCCTTGAGGTCGATGTCGATCGTGACCGCCATCAGACCAGCTTCCGGAGACCGTTGAGCCGCGCGGGCCGGGCCCGGGTGCTTGTGGACGTGGTGGAGCTCGGCGTGAACTCCACGCCCCCGATGCCGCTCGCCGCGTCCGGCGCGGTGTCCGTGAGCGGCAGGTCCCCGACGCGCAGGGCCTCCGGGATGGCCCCGAAGAGGTCGAGGAGGTCCGGGGGAACCTCCTGCTGCTTGCGGCCGTAGGCGAAGCGCACGAGCACGCTCAGCGCGGCGAGTTGGAGCATCTCGTCGGACGTGTCGTCGTCGACGCCATAGCCGGCGTTCTTTGCCGCAGCGCGCACCATCACGGAGGCGTGCTGAGCAGCGCGGTTGAAGAGGTCCGAGGAGTACCCGCTCCCGTCCTCGGAGGAGGAGTCGTCGAAGAGGAGCTCACGCACGCTCGCCTGGACCACCGCGTCGAAGTCGTCGGTATCGACGTACTGGGTCGGCATGCATCACTCCAGGCACGACTCAGGTCATGCGTTCGGGCTTCCGGGCACGAAGTTGCCGAGCCTGGCGAGGCACGTGGCGCAGAGCGGCATCACGACCACGTCGTCGGACTCGTTGTCCTCAAGGACGAACGTGCCGACCACAGCCTCGTACCCCTCGCAGGCGGGGCAGAGGTCCTCAGCGAGAACGTTCATCGCTGGGCCAGAAAGGGGTGCCCGCCACCGCCCCGAGGCGGCTGGGAGGTCCGTCCCCATGAGGGGTGAGCTGGGGAGGACGGTGGCGGGCGGGGAACTACTTGTCGGCGGGTTCGACCGTGGCCGAGGCCTGGGCGCCGGTGGCGAAGGTCTTGCCGTCCATCGCGCGCGCCACATAGGCCGCCATGTTCGCCATGTGGGCGTCCGCGGCGGTGGGGCGCGGGGGGAGACCTGTCTCGAGGACCTCGAGGGCCGCGAAGCGACCGAGGTCCTTGCCGTAGAGGTCGCGGTGACAGCCCGCGACGGAGAAGGGGGCCATGTCGGCTGTGCCCATCTTGGCGGCGTGCTCGGCCGTGAGCCGGGCGCAGCGCTCCTTCGCGGCCTTCACCTGGCGGGGCTTCTGGACGCTCTCCTGGAGCGCATCGAGGACGCTCTCCGGGACCTCGATCTCGTGCGTGCCGCGGGCCAGCCGGGTCACGGGGCGACCGTCCTTCGTGGCATCGGGGATGCTCGTCGAAAGGGTCGCGACCTCGACCAGGATGCGCGCGCGCGTCTCGTGGCCGTAGGCGTTGTAGGTGCGGTTCGGGATTGCCATGGGGGTCTCCATGCGCGACGCGGGGACCGGCACGACACCGGCCCCCGCTCACGCCGTCATCAGGACGGGCGGCCGTAGCAGCGCATCCAGTGCGCCGGGCCCGCCGCCATGTCGAGCTCGATGAGCCACTCGTAGCGGTCCGTCTTGGCGACCTCGCTCTCGGTCGTGCAGACCGGGATGGCGCGGGGGCCGCCGTTGCCCACGCGGTACGCGATGGGCTTCTCATTGGCGCTGGAGCCGTTGATGAGCATCCAGGCGTCCGCGGGCATGCGCGGCGTCACGATGACCGTCGAGGTGCCTCGGTAGACGTTCTCGATGGCCGCCACGGCGATGCGGGTGCCGTCCTCGGCGCCCGAGCTGTTGACCGCCACGGGGCGGTTCTCGGCGCCGGTGATCTCCAGCGCGGTGCGCTCGAGGCCCTGGCCGACGATGAGGTGCGTGCCGCCCGTCTGGTTGACGAACTCGGCGTTCTCCTTCTGGTAGCCGCGAAGGGCTGCCTTGGCCGCCTCGTACGCCGAAGCGTCGAGCGCCGTGCCGGCCGCCAGGTTGTCCTGGGTGCCGCCACCGGGGGCGAAGGGGTGCGAGTTGCTGAAGAGCGCGACGTCGTCGACGCCAGTGAGCGTCGTGTCGAGGATCGTGGCGTAGAGACGCTCGTCGAGCATCGTCGGGAGGTCCGCCATGAACTTCCGGATGGACGCCGCCACCTTGCCGTTCTCGTCGTACTCGACGTCCTTGCGGAGGATGGAGAACGTCCGCGTGAAGGTGCGAAGCGGGTACTTCGCGCCGTACGCCCGGCCGCCGTCCATGGTCAGCGTCTCCCCGGGGAGCCGCTCGCGCGTGCCGCCGGCGTTCTCGACCCAGCTCACGTCGAGCTGCTGGCCGGTCAGCGGACCGCCGTCGTACGAGAAGATGTCCGCCGACTGCGGGAGAAGGTCCGAGAGGGCCTCGAGGGCCGTCTCGAAGGTCGTGTTTGCCTCGTCGAGCTTTGCGGCGAGGCCTGCGATCTCACTCATGAGGTCACCTGCTTTCTGTTTTCAGAGCCGCGTTCAGGCGTCGGTGACCGCGAAGATCCCGACGTGGACGAGGGCGTTAGTACCGTCGAGCGCGAGGAGCGCGCCGACCTTGACGTCGTTGGTCGCGCCGGCCGCATCGGTGACCGTCTCGTCGTCGACGAGGACCACGTTGCTGCCGACCTGCGCCTGCGTGAGGCCGGTCTGCGGGAACCACTCGGCGTGGCCCTTCTGGACCGTGACGTCCTCGGCGCCATCGGCGCCGGTGTTCGCGACGTTGACGCAGGCGACACCGATGCACTCGGCGCCGGCGGCGTCCGTGGCGGCCTGGGCGTGGCCGCTCGCCGAGTTGGTGACGAGCGAGCCGACGTAGAGGGTGGCGCTCCCTTCGACGGGAGCGGCGAAGGTGATGCCATCACCCTTCGTGCTTCGGAACTTGTCCGCGGACAGTGCCATGATGATTTCTCCGGTTCAGATGTGAAGCGGCGAAAGCTGCCGCGGGATTCAATCGGCCTTCTTGGCCCGCCACGCCTCGACCTTGTCCATCGCAAGATCGTGGGTGACGTTGTCGCCGGCCGCGCGAGCGGCCTTGTAGATGCCCCGGGCGCGCGCATCGAGCGCGTCGACCTCGGCGGCCTCTTCCTTCTTGGAGAGGGACCGCTTCTCGCCCTTGGGACGCTTGACGCGCGGGGCGTAGGCGGCGCCCTTCGGCACCACCGGGCTCTCCGCCGCCGCGTCGAGCTCGGCCAGCGCGCCCTCGTGGTCGTGCTTCGCGAGCTTCACGAAGATGCCGCGGTCCTGGTCGCGGATGTGGCCCGCCTCGACGGCCGCGCTGAGCTTCCGCTCGAGCGTCTCCGTGCGGTCAGCTTCCTCACGCGCCGTGCGCTCGGACTCGAGCTCCGCGACGCGGGCGGAGAGCTTGTGCACCTGGTCGGTGGCGGCCTCGGCCTTGCGGCTCAGCGTCACCATCCGCGCGGCCACGCGGTCGCGGCTCAGGGTGGCGACCTCCTCCGAGGACTCGCCCTCCGCCGTTTCGCTCACGAAGAGCTGCGCGATGGCGGGCGCCGCCGACTGGAGGAAGGCGACCACGGCGGTCGCGTCCGCGTCCCCGCCCATGGCGCTGATCTCGTCCGCGATCATCTGGGCGGCCGACATCATCTGGTCGTCCTCCGCCGCCATCTCGCCCTCCTCGGGGGACTCGCCCTCGAGGGCCACCGGGGCACTGTCGGCGGGGGCGTCGCTGGCCGCCACCTTGTCGCCCTCGGCGTCGTCGGAGAGCACCGGGACGGCCATCTCCTCTTCCTCGGG